>JAGOQV010000068.1 GCA_018063145.1 Alphaproteobacteria bacterium | reverse complement strand
GTTTTCAAGACTGGTGCAATCAACCGCTCTGCCACTCATCCATCCACAAAGGGCTAACTGCCCGTGGTTTGCGTTTGCATTACTAATCGAAAATAGGGGGGCTGTCTAGATATTCAAACAAGTATATGCTGACCCTATGTTTTATTACCTGTCCAAAATCCTTTTTGCTTTGATAAATCCCCTTTTGCTTGGGGTTTGCTTGCTGGTTTTGGGCGTGATCTGGCGGACACGGCGGGCCGGTCTTATCTGTTTAATTCTTGGAATTCTGGCGATTGTGATTCCCGGGTTTTCCCCTTTGGGGACCAATTTGCTCGTCTATTTGGAAAAACAGCACCCTATGCCACCTTCCTTGCCGGATCATATCAGCGGTATTGTCGTTCTGGGGGGCGCGGTGGAAACAGGCCTATCCCTTCATTACCAGCAAACGCAATTGAATGATTACGCCGAGAGGGTGACTGAGATTTTGGTTTTATCCCGTCGTTATCCACAGGCCAAGATCGTCTATAGCGGTGGGGAAGGGGGGCTGTTTTCCACAGGTGGCCTTGAAGCCAATGAAGTCAGAAAGTTTATGGATCGTCTTGGAATACCGACCAAGAACTTTGTTTTTGAGGATCGCTCCCGTACCACCTATGAAAATATGGAGTATAGCCGCGCCCTCATTCATCCACAGCCTGTGGATAAGTGGCTGTTGGTAACTTCGGCGCATCATCTGCCCAGAGCGATGGCGGTTTTCAAAAGCGGCGGGTGGAATGTGCTTCCATATCCCGCAGGCTACCAAACAATGGGAGAATATGTTTATTCCCCCTCCCTTGATTTTTCGGGGAATGTTTACAAGTTCCAGATTGCTCTCAAGGAAATCATAGGTATCATCGCCTACACACACACAGGGAGAATTCATTCGGATGTTCTATCGTCATACAACAGCCATTGGCCTGATCTTGGCCGTGTTGTTTTGCACGCTCGGTTCTCCGGCAGCCTTGGCGCGTGAGGGAACGGATTTTTCGGCTTGGCTATCCCATTTTCGTACAGAAGCTCTGCAGCATGGAATCTCACCACAGACCCTTGAAAAAGCGTTTGCTGGAATTTCGGCCAATCCTCGCGTGATCGAATTAGACCGGAAGCAACCCGAAAAGAAAATAGGTTATGCCGCCTATCGCAAAACCGTGGTTAGTCAAGCCCGTATCGACCAAGGGCGTCAACTGTTGAGGGATCATTGGAGTCAACTGCAAATCGCTCAGAACCGTTATGGCGTTCCGGCGGAGATACTGGTTTCTTTGTGGGGAATTGAAACCAACTACGGCGAGAATACAGGGGGGTTTGATTTAATAGAATCTCTGGCAACTTTGGCATGGGAAGGCCGCCGCGCTGCATACTTTAAGAAAGAACTGATTGCGGCCCTGCAAATTTTGCAAGCTGGACACATCAGCCGACAAAACTTCAAAGGGTCTTGGGCGGGGGCAATGGGGCAAAATCAGTTCATGCCGTCAAGCTGGAAAACCTATGCGGTTGATGGCAACGGCGATGGGCGCAAAGATATATGGACAACTCGGGCAGATGTTTTTGCCTCCTCTGCCAATTATCTAGCCAAAAATGGTTGGAATAACTCCTATCCGTGGGGATGGGCAGTTCGTGTACCAGATCATGCATCGCTCAAAACCGGAATGGATCACCCCCGAGATCTTCAAGACTGGATCAAAGCAGGTGTACGCTTGCTAGACGGTGGAGTTCCTCAAGGGGCTGCCAACCTTAAAACCGCATTGGTTATTCCGGACGGCGGGGAAGGGAGAGCCTATTTGGTGACTAGTAACTATAAGGTCATCATGTCGTGGAACCGCTCGACTTACTTTGCGGTTTCTGTTGGCTCGCTTGGGGATTTGATAAAAACATCTCGGCATACCCAAAAATCTGGCTCACCTGCCGCTTACAACAATTGATGATAACAAGGAAAAAACAATGAAACAGTTTTCTTCTGCTTTGCTTGCGCTGTTTGCTCTTGTAACGCTTAGCGCGTGTAGCGAGGTTGAATTTGGCTCGCATCTTTTCAAAAAATATGGGGAAGAGGCTCCGCCACCTCTGGCAGGCACGACAGCACCAACCCAGCAAGGCTTGTTCAAAGTTGGCAAACCTTATACCGTTTTGGGACAAACCTATGTTCCCCGAGAAACCTACGATTATGTAGAAACGGGGATTGCGTCTTGGTATGGCCCCGGGTTTCATGGTGGAAAAACAGCGTGTGGGGAATTATACAACAAAAACGAATTGACGGCGGCTCACCGGACCTTGCAAATGCCCTCGCTTGTTCGCGTAACCAATTTGGGCAATGGGCGTTCGGTTGTAGTGAGGGTCAATGATAGGGGGCCCTTTTCCAAGGGGCGGGTGATTGATGTTTCTCGACGCGCCGCAGAGGCTCTGAATATGGTTGGAACCGGAACCGCCAAGGTTAAGGTTGAGCTGCTGGCGAACGAAAGCCGGATTTTAGCAGATGCAGCGCGTCAAGGTGTTTCTACCAGAGGGGTTGAGATTGCGATGAATGAGACGGGGACTTTGCCCGGGTATATGAAGTCAGGGACAGGTTCCAGTATTTGCCTTGACCCCAAAGATCAACCTATTGTTGAAAAAGGCCTTGAACAAGTTGCACAAAAAGAAAATATCCATGGCCACTACACCGATGGTCACTTCTATCCTGCAGCGAATTTTCAACAAGGCCCCGTGGTTCCAAGTCATATTTACGTTCAAGCCGGAGCCTTTGGCGTAGAAGGAAATGCAGCGCGTTTGTCTCAAAAACTTTCCAGCATTGCACCAACATCGGTTCAACCGGTTCCTTATCAGGGGCGGACATTGTATAAAGTTCGCGTTGGTCCCCTTGACAGTGTGCCTATAGCGGATAATGTCCTCAAGCGGGTTCTTGCTTCGGGGCAATCCGACGCCATCATCGTTGTTCAGTAATTTTGTGTTTCAAGGTTTAGTATGAAAAAATTTCTTCTCTCTTTTTTGTTGTGTCTTATTCTCCCTTTCGCTGCGGAGGCAGAAGGGGTATCCCAACCTGAAACCTTGGCTAAAGAGGCGGTGATTATTGATTTTGAAACAGGGGCCGTTCTTTACGATAAGAATGCAGATATAAAAACTCCAACATCTTCGATGTCCAAAGTCATGACGGCAATGGTTGTGTTTGATGCCATTCGCAGCGGAAAACTTTCTTTGGAGCAAACCTTGCCAGTTAGTGAAAAAGCATGGAGGTCCGAAGGCTCAAAAATGTTTGTTGCGCTTAATTCACAAGTCAAAGTGGAAGATCTGATCCGTGGGATGATTATCCAGTCAGGTAATGATGCGTGCGTGGTTTTGGCCGAAGGTGTTGCCGGAAGCGAAGAAAATTTTACCGAGCTTCTGAATGCCAAGGCCAAGGAAATCGGCATGAGCGGAAGCCATTTCATGAATTCAAGCGGATGGCCAGATCCTGAGCATTACTCAACGGTGCGGGATTTAGCAGCGATGGCAAAATACTTGATTACCAACTACCCCGATGAATACAAATATTACTCCGAGAAAGAATTTACTTACAACAACATCAAACAAGGCAACCGCAACCCGTTGCTTTACAAAAATATGGGAGCGGATGGCGTAAAAACAGGCCATACCGATGATGGTGGGTATGGTTTGATTGGCTCTGCGGTTCGTGAAGGACGGCGGGTTATTATGGTCCTCAATGGAACAGCTTCTATGCAAGAACGGGCCGATGAAGCTTCCAAATTGGTCGAATGGGCTTTGGTGTCCTTCAAGAATTTGGATGTTGTCAAGAAAGGAGTGCCTTTGGCCAAAGCTCCAGTCGTGCTTGGCGCAGCGCGTGAAGTAGAAATGGTGGCTGGGCAAGACGTACGGACCACAGTTCCGGCATTTGCCAAAGATACTTTCAATTTACAAGTCGTTTATGCAGCTCCGCTTGTTGCCCCGATTTCTGCTGGACAGGAAGTTGGAAAGGTGAATGTGACTCTTGCCTCTGGACAATCTTTGAGTGTTCCGTTGCTGGCGGCACAGAATGTTCCCCAAAGCAGCTTTTTCTCTCGCGTTGCTGAAAAATTCATGATCCTGTTGGTGGGAGTTCCTAAATATCAATGACGCTCTCTACATCCCAAAACCGAGGATTTTTTCTGACTCTTGAGGGAGGGGAGGGGGCTGGAAAAACCACACAATCGAGGTTGCTAAAAGACTATCTCGTTTCAAGAGGCCACGAGGTTATATTGACCCGCGAGCCCGGGGGAACCCCAGAATCTGAAAAGATAAGAGATCTTTTGGTTCAGCGTGACGGGGGAGATTGGACCCCGCTTGCAGAGTGCCTTCTCTTTTTTACAGCGCGCCTTATGCACGTTGAAAAGCTTATCCAGCCAGCCTTAAAGGCTGGAAAAATTATCATTTGTGACCGTTTCACCGATTCAACGCGCGTTTATCAGGGATGCGGGCATGGTTTTGATCCTGATTTGATTGAGCGCGTTAAAAAATTGGTGCTCGGTGATTTCGAGCCGGATATGACCTTGATTTTTGACGTGCCTGTAGATGTTGGGCTTGACCGTTCTTTTGCCCAAAAAACAAAGGCACAAGGCATTTCCGCCGCAGCCAAAGAGGCTACGGAAGATCGCTTCGAGAAGCTTGATCGGGGTTTTCATGAACGCATTCGCCAAGGATTTTTAGAAATCAGCAGAACCCATCCGCAACGATGCCATGTTCTGGATGCTCTTAAATCTTCTGAAGAGGTTTTTGCAGATATTCTAAGCGTGCTTCCTGAAAGTTTGAGGACGTGATGCTGTTTGCAGATGATCCAGATTCCACATCTTTGTTTGATGAAGAAGAAGATCTAGACGATCTGGTTGATGTCTCTGAAACGAAGGAAATACCAGCCGTTAAATCGGCGCGGGCGCAAACCGAGATGCTGGGGCATGATGTTATTTCAGACCAGTTGTTACATATGTTTTCAACAGGCCGAATGCCTCACGGTTTTGTTTTTGCAGGGCCGAGTGGCGTAGGAAAATCAACAATGGCGTTTCGCTTGGCGCGGTTTCTGCTCTCCCAAGCAAAGAGAGAAGATACCGGGCCGAGTTTGTTTGGCGAAGCCTCCCCCCTTCCAGAGCCTGCACAGGCCAAAGATTTGTCCGTTGAGCCAAGCCATCCGGTCTTTTCGCAGGTCGCGAGTGGAGGACACCCGGACCTTCTGACAGTTGAGCGTATGTCTGATGACAAAACAGGCCGCTTAAAGGGAAGTGTGAGCGTTGAAGATATTCGCCGCATTGCCCCTTTTATGCGCATGACCCCTTCTGTTGAAAAAGGGTGGCGAATTGTCGTTATTGACGATGCCGACACTATGACGCGCAGCAGCCAGAACAGCCTTTTGAAAATTCTGGAGGAGCCTCCGGAAAGGGCTTTGTTGATTTTGGTGACCCATCGGTCAGGAGCTCTTTTGCCCACTATTTTCTCCCGCTGCGTTGTTTTCAATTTTTCACCGCTTTCTGAAGCGCAAATTCTTTCGGCACTTGAAAAATATCGTCTTGAAGCCGCCTTGCAAGAAATAGTCGTATGGATGGCGCGGGGGAGTTTGGGCAAAGCTCTGGAATATGTCGGTCACAAAGATCATCTTCCCCAGATTAAAAAAACACTGGCCCTTTTGACAACAAGCAGCCAACTGGATTGGCCTACTATTCAGGCGTTTGCAGGTGAAATTGGCGGGAAAGGCAACGAAGACTCTCAGAAAGTCTTCGAAGAAACCATGTCTTGGGCGGCTTCATGGCTTGCTAAACACGTTGCGCTTGGGCAAACATGGCCAAAAAACCTCTATTTAGAGGGAATCCAAGGGCTTCTTGCCCAGTTGACACTTGCGGATTCCTTGAAAATCTGCGAAAGCTTAGAGAGCCATTTCGAGATGGTTCGGACCGGAAATCTGGATAAACGTTTTCTGGTTATGGGCGCGTATATGGCTTTTGAGACCCGTTAGAGTTGTTGAGCTGCCATGACAAATACCAAAAATTATTATATCACCACACCCATTTACTATGTGAATGACGTTCCCCATTTGGGCAACACTTACACGACGATTGCTTGTGACGTTCTAGCGCGTTTCAAACGGCTGGATGGATACGATGTCAAATTTTTGACCGGAACAGATGAACATGGATTAAAAGTCCATCAATCTGCGGCCAAAGCAGGAATGTCACCACAAGATTTTACCAACAAAGTCTCTCAAAATTTCCGTGACCTGTGTTCGGTCATGAACTATTCCAATGATGATTTCATTCGCACAACCGAAGAACGACATAAAAAATCTTGCCAACATCTTTGGAACACCTTGATTGAAAAGGGCGAAATTTACCTTGGTAAATACGCCGGATGGTACGCCGTTCGCGATGAAGCCTATTACGCTGAAGACGAATTGCGGGACGGTCCAAATGGCAAAAAACTTGCGCCATCAGGAGCTGAAGTTGAATGGATGGAAGAAGAAAGTTATTTCTTTCGACTTTCCGCTTGGCAAGACAAATTATTGGCGTTTTATGAATCCCATCCTAACTTCGTTTTACCTGAAACACGATTTAACGAGGTCAAAAGCTTTGTCCGTGGCGGACTGAACGATCTCTCGGTTAGCCGGACGACATTTGATTGGGGCGTTCCGGTTCCAGGCAATGATAAACACGTTATGTATGTATGGATTGACGCTCTGACCAACTACATTACTGCCCTAGGCTATCCTGATACCCAATCGCCTGATTTCAAGAAATTCTGGCCAGCGGATATTCACATGGTGGGCAAAGATATTTTGCGCTTCCATGCAGTTTATTGGCCAGCCTTTCTTATGGCTGCGGGACTGGAGCCACCAAAGCGCGTCTTTGCCCACGGTTGGTGGACCATTGAAGGCGAGAAAATGTCTAAATCTTTGGGGAACGCTATCTCCCCCTACGATCTGGTTGAAAAATACGGGGTGGATGCCTCTCGTTTTTTTGTGATGCGTGAAGTTCCTTTCGGGGGAGACGGTGATTTTTCCCATGCCAATGCGGTGGCACGGATTAACAGTGATCTTTCGAATGGGCTTGGCAATCTGGCACAGCGGACATTGTCGTTCATCTATAAGAACTGCGAGGGGAAAATTCCCTCTCCCTCCACCTTGAGCGAAAAAGATAAAGCTCTTCTTGCAAAGGCTCAAGACGAGATGCTGAAAACGGTAAGAAAAGAACTTGATCTGCAACGTTTTCACAAAGCCCTTGAGGCAATCTGGTCAGTGGTTGATGCCGCCAATGTCTATATTGATATGGAAGCTCCGTGGGCTCTCAAGAAAACAGATATTTCTCGGATGGGAACGGTGCTTTACGTCCTGACCGAGGTTATTCGCTGCCTGTCCCTCATTATTCAACCCGTCATGCCTACGTCTTCGGCGAAGTTGCTGGACCAATTAAAAATTGCGCCAGACAAACGCGGATTTGAACAACTTTGCGCCAAGGATGCAATCGCCTCTGGAACAGTGATTGACCAGCCGCAAGGAGTTTTCCCACGCCTTACCGAGACGGCCGTTGCCGCTGAATAGAGGAACCCGATCATGTGGATTGATAGCCACTGCCATCTGGACCACAAACGGTTTACCCCTGAAAATGGTTTGGACGCTGTTTTGCAGCAATCTTCTCTTTGCGGCGTTGAGGGAATGCTCTCGGTAAATTGCCAGATCAGAGAAGAATTTCCAAGTCTCCTTGCCCTCGTTAGGCCGCTGCATAATGTTTGGTGTTCGGTTGGAACCCATCCCCATGAAGCCGGACGGGATGACGAAAAATCTGTTTCCCTGTCAGAACTTGTTTCCTTGGCAACCTCAGAAGAAAAAGTTGTAGCGATTGGAGAAACGGGGCTTGATTATTTCTACAAGCTCTCCTCCCCTGAAGATCAGGCCATCTGTTTTAGGCGACATATTCAAGCCTGCCTTGCAACAGATCTTCCTATGATTGTTCATGCGCGTGATGCGGATGCGGACATTGCTC
>JAGOQV010000015.1:29904-32577 GCA_018063145.1 Alphaproteobacteria bacterium | reverse complement strand
GACAAACCCGAACAAAGAGAAAACTTATGAAAGTGTCCATTTCGCAGGCCGCCAAAATGGCAGGAGTTCAAAGGTCCACCTTTTACCGTCACATTGACGAAAAAGGAATTTCGCTTGAAGACAAAGGAAGTAAACGGCCAAAAGTTGACGTTTCCGAACTGGTTCGAGTGTATGGAAATAAACTAAAAGCTCTAGAGCAAACGGACAATGATGAACCATCTCATGAATTGACCGATAGGACAGTTTCGAACAGCTCCGTAGAAGAGAAAATCGAGATTGAAATGCTCAGGGAAAAGGTCAAGCACCTAGAAGAGCTTAAGAATACGGAAAAATCACATCTGGAGGAACAAATAGCTTTCCTCAAGGCAATGCTGGAATCTGAGAGAGAAGAGCGCAAAAGAGCAACTGCCATTCTAACGGATCAACGAGCTTTGAACGAAAGAAAAGCTGAGCAGGAAAAAATTCAATCTGAGAAATTTTTAAATTTGGAATCCGCAGTTAAACAAATTTTGGAAACTCAAAGAAAAGAACAAGAAAACAAATCACGCAAGAAAAACTTCTTTGGAAGGCTTATGGAGTAACTTATAACTGTCAGTCGGTACATATTGTAGAAATAGATAGAAAGTTGAAAATTCCATGCTTCGTAAGGTTATAATTGTTCTGGTTGTGTTGGGTGTCGCCTTGGGTATAGGCGGGTTTGTTTTCATGGGTTCTGGAGAAGAGGGAAGAGAATCTCCTTCCCAAGCTGCAGAGGCTCAAACCTCGCCGTCAAAAGATCAAAAAGCCTCTCAACCGAATCAAGCCAAAAACGCATGGACCAAACGCTGTGAGAAAGACTCCAAGTATTGTGAGATTTTTCAACGGATCATTGTCAAAGAAAATCAAAAACGCTTGGTTGAATTTGCGGTAGGCTTTCCCAACAAAGATTCGGAAAAAGCGCAAGCTGCACTAATTCTTCCTCTCGGAATTATGGTGGCCGAAGGGGTGACGATCCAGCTCCAAGGAACAACGGCAACCAAAGCCCCTGTGAAAACCTGCACCGAAGCAGGATGTCTCGCGGTTTTTGAAGTTCCCGATGACACGCTCAATGCGATGATCAACGGTGATAAAGTTACCGTCCTGTTCAAAGGGGCTGCGGGGAAACCTTTTCAGGTCATTATGTCATTGGGTGGATTTGCAGATGAGCTTAGCAAGTTATAGTTTTCCGGAATGTCAAAAATCTGTTGCTAAAAAACATCACATTCCAACCAATCAGGATTTCCCTTTAGAAGAAGTCTTTTCAAGTTTCGTCTTTTGGGGGACAATCCGGACGGATTATCGTTCAGGGGGCTTTTTTACCGTTTCACTGAGTTCTACTGGCAGACCGCTTACTTTTCACCAACCCTAAAAGGAGAATAAAAATATGACTTTCAACCTTAAAACAGTGCTTCTGGCTGGGACTGCTCTTGTTGCAGTCGGCTTTGCAGCACCAGCGTTTGCTGCTGACGAGTTTCTTGTCGATGGCAACGATAGCGGAACTTTTACCGCAACGGGTCCCGATGAGACAGCCAACACAGCCCTTGACTGGGACGCTGGCACGAACGGTGCAGGGACGGCTGTTGCTTCCCACGACCTTCGTGTTGACGAGAACGGCACCATCACATTTAGCGCGAACGCTACAGTTGGGGATGCCACCACAACCACCGCAGGGATTCAAGCTGGCGTAACCGGAAAAACCCTTACCATTGATGATAACTCGACGGATGATGCTGCGAATACAGCGACCGTAACTGGCGGAATCAGCGTTGGTTCTTTGGCCGCTTTGAGCGTGACCATTACGGGGAACGACCAAGATGCAACGGGTGATGCTTTCACTGTTGACATCAATGGTGATGTAAACCTTGGAACCGGCACGTTGACCATTGACACGGATACCAACGCGGGTAACACCGTTGGTGTTAACGTGAGTGGTAACTTGACGGCGACCGCTGTCGTTATCAAAGAAGATGGCGCAGGCGTTGCGACTCTCACATTTGACGGCACAACGGCTCAAACTGTCACGGCCACCATCAACGGTGAAACCGATGCTGATGGTAACATTGTTGTTGCCAATGCTGAAGGCGTTACCTTTACAGGGGCTATTGGTGGCACTTTGGCCACGAACCTGATTACTGTTTCTAAAACAGGAGCTAACTCAGCTGCTACCTTTAAGGCTGGCGTGAACCCGACCGCTATCGTTCTTGGTGATGGGGCTGGTACAGGCACCAACACTGTAACTTTTGACGGTACGACCGCTGGTTTCACCGTTGCAGGTACTGTGAACGGGACAGCAGGCGACACGGATAACGTGGTTGTCTCTGGTGGTCATACCATCGTTCAATCTGGTGTTTGGGGTGGCGTAACAACCCTTAACGGCTTGACCGTTTCTGGCTCTAGCACCATCCTTGATTCGAATGCGGCGATTACCTCTGCCGCAACCACGATCGGTTCGGGTGCAACTCTTGATGTCGGGGGTGGTCTTTTGACTTCTGCTGTTGCTAACTCTGGTACCTTGCTTTTGTCTGGTGCTGGCGGCGTAACGGGTAACATCACCGGAACAGGGACGTTGGATGTAAACGAAAACGTTTCAGTCACGGGTAACGTTGCTCAAGGGGCTGCTACAGTTGCCGAAGGAAAAACCTTGACGGTTGTTGG
>JAGOQV010000015.1:0-29804 GCA_018063145.1 Alphaproteobacteria bacterium | reverse complement strand
CTGGCGGCGTAACGGGTAACATCACCGGAACAGGGACGTTGGATGTAAACGAAAACGTTTCAGTCACGGGTAACGTTGCTCAAGGGGCTGCTACAGTTGCCGAAGGAAAAACCTTGACGGTTGTTGGGGCTGCTGCTCGTACAGTGACCACCGACATCCTCTTGGAAGATGCCACATCGAACGGTACTGATGCAGGTGTGACCTTTGATAACGGTGCCAACACAACCACCTATACTGGTAACATTACAACAGGTGTAACGGGCGAAGGTCTTGTTACGTTTGCTGATGATGCTGGGGCTACTTTGGCGATTGTTGGTAACGTCGGGACATCGGCTGTTAAAGTCGGGACTTTGGCTGTTGCAGGGGCTGCTGCTCAAACCTTGACCACAACGGGCAATTTGTATGTTAATGCTATCACCGTTCACGATAATGATACCCTGCAATTCTTGGGGACCAGTGCTCAAACCGTTTCGGGAACCATTACTGGTGGTATCTTGACGGTTGGTGACGGGACCACAACTTCGGATGTGACCTTCTCAGGAGCTCTTGCTTCTTTGGCTTCTGCGACAGTGTCTGCAAACGCAGCCGCACGCTTTGATGCCGATGCAACGACAGATGGGGCTTTCACGAACGGTGGCAGTGCCTATATCGGCCAAGGGACGACCTTGACAGCAGCTTCTTATGCTGGCGCAGGGACCTACCAAATCGAAGTTATTGATGCGGGAACCCTCGGAACCCTCGAAGTTGGTGACTTTGGTCGCTTGGCTTCGGCTGGTGCCATCAACCTTGCGGCTGAAACCGTTAACTTCAACGTGACCGGTAACATCGAAACAGGGACAATGGCCAGTGTGTTCACCGGTGGTGCTGCTGCGGTTGCTGCTTTGGCTGAAACCGATAACTCCTATCGTTATGCCTTTGATCTGCAAGCCAACGGCAACAACTTTGATGTTGTGGTCACACAAATCACGGCTGCCGAACTTGGTTTGACAACCAGCAATGACAATGTTGCCACAATTCTTGACAGCATTGACACCACAACCAACACAGAACTGTCTGCTATCATTGACAATGTGGCCGCTGCTTCTACACAAGCTGCTGCTAACGAAGTCCTTGAAGCCGTTCTGCCTTCGGTTGATGCTGGCGCGGTCAGTGCTGGTTTCAATACGTCCGTTCAATCTCTTGATGTAACGAATACGCGTCTTGCTGCTCTCCGTGATGGAACGACAGCTCAAACGGGTATGGTTGCTGGGGAAATGGGCAATGGCGTAATGGCATGGGCTCAAGCCTTCGGTAAATCGGGAACCCAAGATCGTCGTGACGGTGTGGATGGCTATGATGCCGATACATACGGTCTGGCTGTTGGGGTTGATTACGAGAACGCATTGCCGAATACGGCTGTTGGTTTGGCTTTCAGCTATGCCAATACCGATGCAGAATCTGAAAATGCTAACACGACCGACACGGACGTGGACAGCTATCAGATTTCTCTGTATGGCGACTTTGACGTGACCAAACAAACCTATGTTACCGGTACTTTGGCTTACGCTAACAACAACATTGACCAAGTTCGTCATGATGTTGGTGGTGTGTCCGGCCTCAATGCTTCGGCAGACTATGACAGCAATCAGTATATCGTTTATGCTGAAGCCGGTCATAAAATGGACATTGCCAATAAAACAACCTTGACCCCAAGTGTTTTGGCTCACTATCAACACATTTCGGTTGATAGCTACACTGAAACAGGGGCTGGCGGTGCCAACTTGAACGTTGCTGGTGATGACTTGAACGTCTTCGAACTCGGTCTTGGTGCTGAATTGGCATGGGATCTTGAAGCAGACGGCGGTGAAAAAGTCAGACCTGCTTTGAACATTGGCTATCGTCATGATCTTGTTGGCGACAATGTGGAAACAACCTCGACCTTTACCGGTGGTGGTGCATCTTTCCAAACCCAAGGTGTTGATCCAGCTCAAGGAACCTTCAATGTTGGAGCGTCTCTTGGTGTGGCTCTTCAAAACAACTGGGAACTCTCAGCCGACTATGACTATGAAGTCAAAGAAGACTATGATGCTCATTCCGGTTATGTTCGGGCTGGTTACAAATTCTAGGCTTCTTCAAAGCTGACAAAATTTACGAAAAGCCCCGCAAACTGCGGGGCTTTTTTTTATTTCTAAAGTCTAAAAAGCGCGAAAGTGTTTAAGATACATTAACCATTTACGGGCTATGATTTACGGCTTGAGGGCCGCCCGTAAAGCGTATGTTCGTGAAGAATTGGGGAGTTTGTTTTTATGGATGAAATTATTTCCTCTTCCCGTAGCGGCAGGTTTCCTGTTGGTTTGCTGGTTCTTTTTTCCGGAATGGCCGCCCTCTCGTGGGAAGTTTTGTGGCAGATTAAATCCACATTGGCTTTGGGTGTTTCTGCTTGGGGAACAGCTCTGACTTTGGCCATTACGATGGGGGGGATGAGTCTTGGCGCGTTTACGATAAGCCGTGTTCTCAAAACCAAGACAATACTACGGCCAGCGCGTGTTTATGCTGGGTTAGAATGGGTCATTGGAGCGTCTGGCCTTTTCTTGGGACAGGCCTTCCTTTTCTTAGAAAAGCTTGATACATGGGCCTATGCTGCGATTCCAGAGGGAGGGATCGCTGTTCATATTTTGGGAATTGTTGCCACACTTGGAATCCCAACAATGGCGATGGGTGCAACGATGCCTATACTGGGTCTTATCGCACGGCAAAACCGCACATCGATTGCTGTTTTTTATGGGCTTAACACGCTGGGGGCTGCGGCAGGGACGTTGTTGGCGGCTTTTTTACTGATTCCAGCTTTCGGAGTATCTGCGGCCATTTTGGTTGTCTCTGCGGTCAACATCCTAGTTGGATTTTTGGCTTGGACTATGCCTCTTGAGAAAGAATCCGACCTAATAGTTCCTGAAACATTGCCTGTGTCCGAAACAAAATTTCCGCTTTCTACATCAAAGATGCTGGTCATTGTTTTTGTAACGGGTTTTGCGACTTTTGCCCTTGAAGTTGCTTGGTTTCGTTCCTTGACCGCAGCCTTCATGAGTACAACGGACGCTTTTGCAATCATGCTGGCTTGTGTGCTTCTGGCCCTCGGGATTGGGCCGTCTTTTGTGCCGGCACTCAAGAAGAGCAAACCATTGGGGCCGCTACTGGCAACTTCGGGAATACTAATCTTGTTGGCCACGCCGATCATTGAAAGATTTGATCTTTTTGTCAGCATTGAGTCATTTTTCCCTGCAGCTCTCTTCATGCAGTGGTTTCTGATGACGTTCTGTGTTATCGGAGCCCCCGTCCTCCTTCTGGGGATGGCCTTTCCTTGGGTTCTTGATGAACAAGGAAGCCCGCGCCGTTGGGGAATACTCTATGGGGTTAATACGCTCTCCGCTATCGTTGGGTCTATTTGTGCAGGATGGATTCTCCTCCCGATGATGGGATTTGCTGCGACAGCTTGGCTGGCAGGGGCGATGGTCATGGCGACTGGAGTTTGGATTTCCCCGCCTCAAAAACGAGAGGTCTTGGCAGCGGTTGGAATTGCTGCACTGGTTCTGGCTGTTCTGGCTGAATCTGGCGTTGGCAAGACGCGGGCTTTGGGGTCTGTCAGATTTGTTGACGAGAAGGCTCCCAATATTCTTGAAATGTACGAGGGTCCGGATTCAACCGTCACGGCGATGGAATTCAAAGATGGAAACCGCGCTTTGTTTATTGATGGATTCGTGGCAACTCAACAAGCTGACACCGGCCGAATGAAAGACCATATCCATTACATGGCATGGATGGGGCACTTGCCTATGCTGTCACATCCTAACCCTCAGAATGCACTTGTGATATGCTTTGGGACGGGCCAGACCGCCAACGCCGTCAGAAAAGAAAATCCATCTTCTCTTGATATTGTTGATATTAATCCGAATGTTCTCAAACTGGCGCATAACTTCCCTTCTAACGAGGCGGTTCTTGATGATTCAAGAGTCAAATCCATCGTGATGGATGGCCGTACGTATCTACGCCGGATAGACAAAGTATATGACGTGATTACTCTTGAGCCGATGCCTCCGAGCTTTGCAGGAACAAATGCGCTTTATTCGCAAGAGTTCTATAAATTAGCCCGTTCGCGGCTAAGCAGTGAGGGAATGATAGCCCAGTGGTTGCCTTTTCACCTTATTTCTGCCCATGACAGTGCTTCTATCACCAAAACATTCCAAAGTGTTTTTCCCAATGCGGTTCTTTGGCTTGATCCGCCGTCAAAAACGGGAATCCTTTTAGGTTCGGTGAGCGATTCTCACAAACTTGCTCAAGACCTCCCAGGATTTGATCGGTCGGGTGGTCATCGTGACTTATCGCGGGAAGAAACCGAAGATGCTTTGCTTTTGGATCGCAGCGCTCTTGAAAGCTACGCACGCGAAGGTGAAATCATCACAGATGATAACCAGTTCTTGTCCTACGGTCCATCGGCGCGGCAAACGAGAAATTCTGGCATTCGTGGAGAAAAGCACGATATTTTGAACCTAGCAAAACCACCCAGAAAAAATTAGACTGAATAAACTCTTCTCAAAAAAGATATTTTCAGACGTGTCCAGAACCTTTCACTTCTCTTTTCTTTTGTGTTCCGTTTTTATAACGGGATGTGCTGGCATGACAATAGAAGGGCGGACGGAATCTGCAGCCAATATCGCTGCTCGTGCCCACATGACGAAGCAAGAATTTGTTGCCAGTCCTTATGTTCTGACAGGGTGGACCAAACTAACCTCTCCTCATACCCCTGTTAACGTATATATTGAGGGAGACGGACTAGCATGGCTAAGTAAAAGCGAACCTTCAGGGAACCCAACTCCCAAGAAACCTGTGGCCCTCACTCTGGCGGTTCAAGATCCTTCCCCTAACGTGGTTTATCTTGCGCGGCCATGTCAATATACACCGTTTGATCGGTTGGGAAATCACTGCCAGACACTTGACTGGACCTCTCATAGATTCTCACACTCAACGGTCGAGAGTTATCAACAAGTCTTGGATCAGATTAAAGAGGAAGTGGGCTCAAATGGATTTAACCTGATTGGATATTCTGGTGGTGGGAATATTGCAGGTCTTCTTACCTCTCGGCGGCGTGATATTTTGAGTTTGCGCACAGTTGCTGGAAATGTCGATAACAAGGCTTTTACAGAGTTTCACGAAGTTTCTTCCATGCCTGAATCCCTAAATATGGCGGACGTTGTAGAGCAGATTGCATCTGTTCCACAGGTTCATTTTGTGGGAGAAAGAGACCCAATTATTCCTCAGTCTTTGGCCGAAGGTCTTAAGCAAAAAGCCCCGCTGCAAAACTGCATTCAGATTCAGGTGGTCAAGGGCAATACCCATGTGGAGGGATGGGAAGAGAACTGGCCTCGTCTACTACGCATTCCTTTTGTATGCTCGCCGTAGCTGTTCACAGCATAGCCGTGTCGGATGGGAAGCTATGACCCGCCAGACCGATTATGACGGGCGGTGCCAAGTCATAACTCCCTCATCAAGAACTAGGCGGCGAAGAAAGAAAGCTCGCAAGGATAATCCTTGTTTTTTTCCAACTCTCCCTAAGGCTATCAGCGAGGTCAATGCATCGAGCAAGGTTTCCATCTTTTCCGTTCTTTTCAATGTCAAAAGCAATTTCAGACAAGTCTGTTGCTTGTATTTGCCTCATAATAGATTTTAGGGCGTGAGCGGCAAGACCTGCCGCCACAGGATTGCCTTGTGCAATGGCCTCTTCCATTTCTTCTATGTATTTTTCTGAGTCTTTTATGGTGAGCTCCACAAGCGTACTTGCGTGTTTTCCAAAAGAAAGAATTGTTTCTCTTATGCTACTCTCACATACATCACTCATAACAAAGTCCCCTTTTCTGTATCCTTTGCCCATGTCTGCAAAACTCTTAAAATTTGTTTCTCCTCAACAGGTTTGCTAACGAAGTCATCCATTCCTGCGGCAAAACATTTTTCTCTATCTTCATCAAAAACATTGGCTGTAAGCGCAACAATTGGGGGCTGTTTAATCTGAAGCGCCCTGATTTTTCTTGTTGCTTCAAACCCATCCATAACAGGCATATTACAATCCATTAGAACAAGGTCATAAGTTGAATTTTCGAGTACTTCAACAGCCTCTTTTCCGTTTCCAGCGAGAGAAACCTGACATCCCAAGTTTTCTAAAAGTTTCGTGATAACAAACTGATTGGTTGCCACGTCTTCGACAACCAGAATATTCGCGTTCCACTGCCGAGAAGTCGGTGTGTCTTCGTCTTTAATCATCCCAAACTCTTTAATCTGTTCTCTTGTTGCCTCAGGGAGAGGGAGACTGAACCAAAAGACAGATCCCTCTCCTAATTGACTCCTCACTCCAATTTTTCCTTCCATCATCTGAACAAGATGTTTGCAGATGGCAAGGCCCAAACCTGTTCCGGATGTTTTTGAGTGTCTGCGGCTCTCTATAATCTGTTCAAAAGGGGCAAAGATTTGGTCAAGCTTGTCTTCTGCAATTCCGATACCGCTATCGGCGACCTCAAATAAAATACCATCTTGTTCGGGACGTTCTTGACAGACTGTTATTCTGATGCGACCTCCCAAAGGGGTAAATTTTATTGCATTGCCAGTTATGTTGGTTAAAATTTGGCGAATTCGTATCTCATCACCGAATACATAGTCGGGCAAATTGTCATTCAGGTTCAGTTCTAGCCCAATACTCTTTTTGAGGGCGAGGGGTTCTAAGACATCTTTCTGTTGTCTCACTAAGTCTGCCAAAGAAAAGACTGTATTGTGTAACCGTAGCGATCCTGACTCAATTTTAGAGTATTCCAGTATCTCGTTAATAATCTCAAGCAGAAGCCTTCCAGACCCGCGAATGACCTCAAGATATTTTTTTTGTCCTTCGTTGAGTTCCGTTTTTGATAGCAAATCAAGTGTTCCTAGAACACCGTTCATAGGTGTTCGTATCTCGTGACTCATCCCTGCCAGAAAGTCGGATTTGGCCCGATTGGCCTTCTCTGCTTCCTCTTTGGCCAAAACCAACTGTCCCTGAAATTCATTTCTCTCTGTGTTATCAATGCCAATTAAAATAATTTCTTCAAGATCCGAGTTTTCATTATACCGGTTGAGTGATGTCCAGCTAACTGTTCGTTTTTCTCCCCCCTTCGCCGTCAAAACCATTTCATAGTCAGAAATTTTTATGTTTCTTGAAAAAAAATCCATCAGAACGTCTATCTGGTCCTTGTCTTCTTCGGGATGCATAAGCCACCACCAATTATTTCCTATCAGCTCCCTTTCGTCGTATTTTGTTAGAGAAGAAACAACCGGATTAATAAAGCGCGTTATCCCAGAAGGGGTCAGCCCAACAATCAAGGCGGGTGCGCCAGTAATAATATGATCGCTATATTCCTTTTGTTTCAGAAGCAAATCTCCAGATCGAATTGAATCAATGGTGGAAACAAAGGAATCTATAAGGGGACGAAGAAGGCTAACCGTTTTATTCGAGTATTTGGAAGAAGTGTTTGAAACCGATATTAAGGCGATGACCTCTTCCCCCATGAGAACTGGAATGCCTAGGTACGATTTTAAGCAAGACTGGCCACAAGGAAAATGTTGATGTTCACTAAGAGAAGAACAGGGTGCATTAGCAAAGGTGGGTTTTTTTTCCTTCAAAACAGCTTCCAGTAGAGGGTTAAAGTGGCGAACTTCCGATCCTTGGCTAAAACACTCCTCAGCACTGCCGTCACTAAGAAGACAGGTGGCGTGGGCCTTTAGGTATAGCCCCTTCTCATCAGAAAGAACCTCAGCAATAAACCCGCACCTGCTCTCCGTTATCTCAACAATCTGTCTTAGAACCGCACAAAACACCTTCTTGCGTCGTTCATTTCCACTCCGCAAATAAATATCGTGAATATCGGCAACTCCCCTTTCTATCTTATCATAAAGGACTTTTTTTCTGCCAAAATCCCAAACGAGAAATCCAACAAAACCAGATGTTGTAATTCCGATGAGAGCTAAAAAAAGAAGAGATGTTCTAAGGCTGCTTAGTTTCAAACTATAGTCATCAAGACTGACGTCAACGCCAATGATACCAAAGAGTTCTCCATCTCTGCCCCTTAACGGAGCATAAGCACTGAGAAATTTCCCCCATTTGTCTTCAGACGGGGAACTCTCAACTTGAGGAGTTCCTTTCTCAAGGGCCTCCAACATGAGGGGTGTGGTGCTTTCATAAACTTCCATCACATAAGCGGTATCGTCTTCTCTTTTTGAACTAGGAGACTGAATATCGGTAATAAAATAGACTTTTCCGTCGTCTTTCTGGATCAGGGTATAAATATAGGCAAGATCTTTGTCTGCGGACAAAAGGGCCAAATGGTGATCTTGAATATCCCTATAATCTTCCTCCTCTTTTTGTTTCGCATTTTCAATTTTTCTAAGCTGTCCAACATTTGTGAGATAGGCTGCAGATTCTGCGGTTGAAAGAAGATTATTTTGCACTGTTCGAATGAGGGCCTGCTGGGAATAGTGGTATATAAACCCTCCCCCTCCGATTGTACTCAAAACAATAACAAGAGAGACCAGAACAGCCTGAGAAAGAGGGCGAGCAGAAACCCGCCTAACCTTCTTTTCAAAAGACGGTTTCTCTTCCAGTTGCGAAACGTGGGGCTTGTACTTCTCAGACATTTTGAGGAAACTCCTCCTTCTTTCTGACCTCTTTGAAAACTCTACGGGGGCATAAATTGTATGCTGTCCCAACCAAGAAGGTGAAAGAGTATGCTAAAAAACAGCTTTACCCCTAGAGCAAGCCCAACCGCTTAAGTTCAGAAGATAAAGCTTCCTGCGAAACTGGTTTTTTTAAGAAGCCCTGAGCCCCTGACCCTTTGACAACGGCGAGCAAATCTCCTTGCTCGACACCAGAACAAACAACGATTGGAACATTCAGGGCTCCTTCTATTTTTCTTATTTTCTCAATAAAAGTTAGCCCACTATCGTGCCGTAAATGCCAATCAAGCAAAATAATATCAAAACGCCCCTGCATCAAAGCAGCCTCGGCGTGCTCAGCATCTTCAGCTTCAATGACTGTAAAGCCCAAATCTTCGACGTGTCCTCTCAAGACATACCGACTAACTTCAACATCATCTACAATCAAACACTTCTTACTCATCTCATATGCTTTCTGTTTTTTTATTGAGTTTTCAGGTTAGAAAGAAAAACATCTAACTCACCTGCGATAACGCTGCCTTTTTGTGATAAGCTTTGGGCCGCATCAGCTAATTCCTTTGCCATCTCTCCTGTGGAGTTGGCTGTTGTATTAACAGCCTCCGTTGCCTCTTGCGCTTGTTGAACACTTGTCGCTGCGCTTTGCATACTTCTTAGAATTTCATTAACACCAGCTTCTTGCTCTTCCATTGCGGCAGAAATAGAGTTAGACGACTCACTTATGTTCTGAATCACCCGCGCAATATCACTTATAACGGAGACCGTTGACTCAATCGCTTTGAGAAGATTTGAAACATGGGAAGAAATCTCTGTTGTGGCCTCTCCTGTTTTTGTAGCAAGTCCTTTAACCTCTGCGGCAACGACAGCAAAACCTTTTCCTGCATCTCCTGCTCTTGCGGCCTCAATCGTAGCATTCAAAGCCAATAAATTGGTTTGGTCGGCAATGTCCCCAATAAAATGGACAATATCTCCAATCTTATTGGCTCCATCTTGCAGGTTGGCTATGGCTTTTGAGGCATCATGAGATTTTCTAACGGCCTCCTCTGAGACATTACTTGCTCTTGTTACTTGCGTGTTAATCTCGCGAATAGAGGCTGAAAGCTCTTCAGTGGTACTGACAACAACTCCAACACTGGAAGATGACACCTCCGAAGCTCGCGAGAGTTCACCTGATTGCTCTATGCTCAGAACGGAAAGAGAGTTCAGTTCATTGGCGATGTGCTGAAGGTTTTCGCCTGCGGAAAAGAGATCGGTCAGAAATTTTGTAATATTGGCATCAAAATGGTCAATCATATCTTTTAGGGTCGTTTCATAGTCTTGGTCCTTTTTATGCATCATGGACATAATGTTGCTGATGGCAATTGCAGACTTTCCAAATACACCCGGCATCCCCGTAGCAATAAACTTACGGTAGTACCGCCGCTGACCAGCTGCAGCAAGGCTGGCCTCCGACTCTTTCAAGAAGGCTTCAGTGATATCTAGAAGAAGGTTGATGCTATGCTGCAAAGCAGCCACCTCGCCTGTCCCTTTTATGTGAAGCAAGCGGCTGTTCAGGTCTCCCTTGCCAGCAAGCCCCAAGCAGTCGGAGGCTTGTTTCAAAGACCGTGCAACATTCCAAAAGAGCCAGACTAGATAGAAAACAACAAGAGTAACCAAACCCGCCGAAAGATAAACCTGCATTTCTGGTTGTTCTAACAGAGATCCAGATCCCTGAGTTTTTGCATGACCCAGTGCAAAAGTCGTAAGATTGACCACGGCTCCCAACAACAAAACGCCCGAAAGCAATATCCTAGCTCTCAAACTAGAAAAGAAGGAGGTTGACATATTAACTATCCGCTGGGGTTAGAATTAAAGAAAAAACAAAAACTCTTCGTATGATACTTTGTTACTCACTAAGAACTTATGAGGCGAGTTGGCCTCGCCAAAGAGCGATCCCTAACTTTGGCGAATCTTCCCCCAACTCACTGTGATATATAGAAAAACTCTCAGGTAATCGGAGCAAGAACCAAGAGGTTGTAAGAATAGGCCCCACAACTCTTGGGCGTAAGGATAATACTTTTAATGGGAGTTGTGAATACGCCTTTTCGATTCCACCTTCTCCTTTTATGGACTCCCTCTCCCTCGCGGGCGCGGGGGTTATTTGCGATAATGTATGGTTTTCCCTGTATAAATTTGCCACACTAAATATTTGCATATTCATGGAAAATACAGTAAATAAATATACATAATATTTTTAGCGACCGAGAAGAGCTTACAAAAATGAGTGGTATAGCTTCCAGAAGAAATAGAATTGTGTTTAAGGGACTTTTATCCACTGCTTTTCTTGCTGCGGGGGCTCATTCTGATAATGTACGCATCTTTAACACTGCATCCATATACAATGGCTTCAATTTTCTCAGAGGTTTTAGACTCCTTGTTAGGCTTGTTACCTGTATCAATGAAATTGACGATATCGTTGACAATCTGCCCGCAGAAGAGCGGTTAAAGCTAGGGGAAGCAACGCTGGGAAATACCGCTTGTGGTTTCTTAAAAAACGAACGGCTAAGCCTTGCGCCATATTTTGAAACCGTAAGACGACTAGACCGCGCAGGGATAATTTCAGAAAACGAGTCTATTTCTTTTTCAAATATCTATGCAACGCTGCTAACGCAAAGTGCAGAAGTAGAGGCTAATTTAGAGCATGGAAATGACTTCGAAGGCAGAAAAAAACTCACCAAATTAAACATGAAAACTGCCCAGATACTGGGAGCACACGTCCTGCAGCATGCAATGCCGAGCAGTGCCATTAAAGAAAAAGCTGATAATTCCAATCTATCTGCAGAAGATGCCTTAGAAGCGTTTCCAGAAGCCATGAGGTTTGGCTACTTGATTGAGATGTGTGACGATTTGGAAGATTTTCTAGTTGATATAAAACGTGAAGTTAATACGGGCATCAAAACACCCAATTGGATTGCTACCAGCCTTGCAAAAGGTGGCATTTTATACGCCTCAGACACCAGCAGCATCGCACCTGAATTACAGACCGCATTAAGAGAGTACGGCTCGAATGATAAGAGTGTCCCTTTCGATTCTCTACCTAAAAATTTGAAGCAAGCTATTATAACCGGTCAACAATACTTACTAGATTCAGCCGCGAATTTGCCAAGTATGCAAAGAAGATTAATTCAAATGTGGTGGAATACACTCCTCAGTAGTGGTATCCAAGCTCCAGCTTGTTGCCCATGAGGAGCAACCGACCCTTTCTCTGTAAGTTTCTGAACTGCGTTTGAAAGATTGTATAAATATTAGCCAACCCCCAATTTTAGGTTCGTTTTCAGATTCACTCTAATGCCGTACCAGTTTAAAAGACCAGATAATACTTTTAATGGCAGTTGTGAATACGCCTTTTCGATTCCACCTTATCGGAAAACGGGTTAGACTATGGGGGACGATTTGTCCTTTCCAGAAAGATTTCTCATGACGAACGATTCTATCTCGCCTTCTCCTTTATGGACTCCTTCATCTTCGTGGGTGCGGGGGTCTTCTCTTTATGACTTTGCCCGCAAAGCAGGGTTTTCCGGCGAAAACTACGAGGAAATATGGCAATGGTCGGTGAGCGAGATTGGCGAATTTTGGTCAAAAGTCTGGGATTATTGCGGAGTTATTGGAGAAAAAGGTGAGGTTTCACTCGAAAATGCCAACAAAATGGTGGGAGCCAATTTTTTCCCCGAAGCGCGGTTAAACTGGGCGGAGAATTTGCTGCGGCGGCGGGACGATGGGGTTGCTCTCATTTTTCTTGATGAAGCAGAGCGAGAGCGGCAGTTAAGTTTTCGTGAACTGGCCCATCAGGTCTCTCTTATGCAGCAAGCTCTCAAACAGGCGGGGGTGGTGGCCGGAGATCGTGTTGCTGGTTATATGCCGAATATGCCGGAAACCTTGATCGGAGCATTGGCAACAGCCTCTTTGGGGGCAATCTGGTCTTCGGCTTCCCCTGATTTTGGGGTGCAAGGCGTGGTGGACCGTTTTGGGCAAATTGAACCAAAAATTCTTCTTACGGTTGATGCGTATTTTTATGGTGGAAAGACGGTCGATTGCCTTTCGAAACTTGCCGAGATTTTACCGCGCTTGTCTTCGGTTGGGAAAACAATTGTATTTCCCTTCGTAGCAGAAAAACCGGACCTTTCGGCTCTTCCTTCGGCGGAGCTTTGGGGAGATTTTGTTGCGCCATTTGCTGCAACAAATTTGACCTTTGAAAGAGTGAAGTTTTCTCATCCCCTTTTTATTATGTTCTCCTCGGGAACAACAGGAGTTCCTAAGTGCATTGTGCATGGTCACGGGGGAACACTGCTGCAGCATATGAAGGAACACAGGCTGCAATGTGATATTCGTGAGAACGACCGTGTCTTTTATTTCACCACCTGCGGTTGGATGATGTGGAACTGGCAGATTTCTGCCCTTGCCAGTGGGGCGACATTGCTTTTGTATGATGGGTCACCCTTTTACCCTAGCCCTTACGTTTTGTGGGACTACACAACAAAGCACGGATGCACCCTATTCGGAACGGGGGCCAAGTATATTGATGCACTTAAGGCCAACGGGGTGAGACTCAAAGAAACCTATGATCTTTCTACGCTGCGGACTTTGACCTCTACGGGGTCACCTCTGGTTCATGAAAGTTTTGATTACGTTTATGAGGCAATTAAAGAGGATATTCATCTTGCCTCGATCTCGGGCGGAACGGATATTGTTTCTTGTTTTGTGATTGGTAATCCGCTCTCTCCGGTTTGGCGCGGGGAAATCCAAGGCCCGGGTCTTGGTTATGCGATTGATGCTTTCTCGGATAACGGAGAACCAATGCCGGACGGGGCGGGGAGCGGGGAGATGGTTTGTACCAAGCCGTTTCCCTCAATGCCTGTCGGGTTCTGGGCCGATGAGGATGGTAGCCGGTATCACAAAGCCTATTTTGACCGCTTTCCGAATATCTGGTGTCATGGAGATTGGATTGAGCGGACCATCCACCACGGATTTATTATCCACGGACGTTCAGACGCGACGCTTAATCCTGGCGGGGTACGGATCGGGACAGCTGAGATTTATCGTCAGGTTGAGCAAATTCCAGAGGTTTTGGAAAGTATTGCGGTTGGGCAGGCTTGGGACAATGACGAACGGGTGGTTTTGTTTGTGCGGCTCAAAGAGGGGGAAATTTTGAACGAAGATTTGATCGGACGGATCAAAGCTCGTATTCGGGCAGGGGCTTCGCCGCGCCATGTGCCAGCCAAAATTTTACAAGTAGCGGATATCCCGCGCACAAAAAGCAACAAAATCGTTGAACTTGCGGTGCGTGAGGTTATTCACAATCGCCCTGTCAAAAACGTTGAAGCTTTGGCCAATCCTGAAGCCCTTGACCTATATCGGGGGCTTAAAGCACTGGCGGAATAGGTGGAGAAGTCCAGCGGATTTCGCGTTGAGGGTAGGGGATTTGGATGTTGTTTGCAGCAAATTTTTCCCAAATGGCGAACATGACCTCACTTCTAGCCATTTGCAGCTCTTGTGTCACATCCCCCACCCAAAAGAGGAGGGAGAAATTGACTGAGCTATCGGCAAATTCTTTGAGGAAACAGCGTGGAGGAGGATCTTGCAGGCAGCTTGGATTCTCAAGGGCGGCTTCAAGGATGAGGTTTTGGGCTTTGCGCAGATCTGTTTCATAGGCCACGCCAACGGGAATCTGGATGCGGCTTTTGTTGTCAGAAAAGGTCCAGTTAATCACTTTTCCCGTGATAAAATTCTCATTGGGAACCATGATAGCGCGGCCATCAAACGTTTCAATCAGGGTTGAGCGGGCCCCGTTCTTGCGGACAAGGCCGAGGGTTCCGTCTTCCATCTCCACCATATCGCCTATTTTCATGCTGCGTTCGATGAGCAAAATAAGGCCGCTGACAAAATTCGAAGCGATTTTTTGCAAGCCAAAACCAAGGCCAATCCCCAACGCGCCCCCCAAAACAGTGAGTGTTTTGAGGTCAAGGCCCAAAAGGTCCATGATGATAAGTGCGGACATAATGTAGAAAATAATCGAAACAGCTTTTTGCATGAGAGCCCGAGAAGAGGGATGAACATAGGTCATATGCCCGATGCGGTGTTCAAAAAAGCGTGAGAGGCGGGCGGTCACCCACAAAATCAGCCCCCCGAGAAAGACAGATTTCAAAATGGTATACAGCGTGAATTCAATTTTGCCGAATTTATAGCTGAAAGCCGGACTATCCAGAGTTTTTTGCAGGGGAGCCAGATAACCTGCATAATCGGCAAAAATCAACGCGCCAAGAGCCAGCAAAATCAAAACTTGCAGCCAGCGGAAGGTGGATTTTTTAGGCGGAATGTAAAGCGAGTTCATAGGAGCTTTATGTAGGGAGCAGAAAAGGTTAGACAAGGGAAAAAGGACAGAAGGATATTAAATCCTTCGTCTTATGGAAGTAAACTGGATGGAGTGCCTTTGTCAATTGGGATAAGGGCGGTAGCAGTTTTGGAAACGGTCAAAATGTACCGTTCTCTTCCTCCTGCATCAGTTGTCTTCGCCACATTAAAATCTTTGTACAGATTGCTGCCACGTTGTTCAGTGCGAAGGGTGAAATGTGTCGGTTCGGCAAGAGGAGCCTTGGGTTTTCCTTGATGGGCAAAATACGTCGCCGTGCTGGAAGTAAGGTTAAATCCTAAAGTCGTGCCAAAAACTACACCGACAAGATATCTTTGGGCATCATAGCTATGGTCTTTTGCAACAGCTTTAAGACCCAAACCTGCAGCAACGATAGAAGCAATATCAGGGTCTATCGTCCCCGCGGCTATGAACGCGCTTGCCACTGCAAACGGGGTGATAACTGGAATAAAGCCAGCTCGGAAACCGTGATTGTTCCTATTATTTGGATCACCGTAGATACCCATTTTTGTCGCTCTTAAATATCACTCTAAAAAACACACAGCCCATCCTTATGTATAAAAAACTTCCATATGTCAATTTTGTTGTGTTGTGTTTCCCTTTTCTTCCTCTCCCACAAGGGGAGAGAGGGGTGGGGAATAGCGGATAATTATCCCTGTAGCGTATCTCAAATAAAATGATTATGAATTGATGCGCGATTTTTAAGGATATTGGGACCTTGCTCCCCAGAGACGAAATCTCTGTGGTGTTTGAATGCCGAGATAAATTGAACTAGTGTATGTCGGCTAATCTACTAGGAAAGAAAACCCCATGTTTCAGTGTGTTCCGCCGATCATCTCTGGTTCCGAGTGGGGATGGGTTCTGAGCCTTTTTCTAGCGGGCCTCACGGGTGGGTTTATGCACTGTGTCCTCATGTGTGGTCCGTTTGTTCTTGCTGCACAAAAAAATCAGCTTGGGCGCGTGGCTTCGGTTTTGCTGCTTCCTTATCATCTTGGTCGGTTGGTGACCTATTCTCTCCTTGGTGTTTTGGCCAATTTCTTTTTGAACGCGGCTTTTTTTGCTTCTCCTCTGCGCGATATGATTTCTGCCGTCTTTCTGGGGCTGGCTGGCCTTTTGTTCTTGGCGCAGGCGTTTCCAAGTCTTTATAAATTTTTACCATTCTTGACCCAAATCAAGGTTCCTCTTCCCAGCAGATGGATAGAATACGCTGCCAGACCCTTTCTTACTACGGAGAGGGGCGAGGGTGATTCGCCGCTAAAATTTTCTATATTGTCTAATTGGCGCCTTTTTGGCCTCGGAATTCTTCTTGGATTTTTGCCCTGTGGATTTCTGATGGGGGTGCTTCTTGCTGCGGCTGCGGCTCCGTCTTTATGGCTTGCAGCCCTTGGAATGTCTGGGTTTGCCCTCGGAACGATTCCCTCCCTAGTTGTTGTCGCACTGGGGGGACGTTCGCTTGCGACATTATATCCCACCCCCATGCGGGTTTTATCTCAGGTGGTATTTGTGCTAAATGGATGTATCCTGTTCGTGCTTGCGGGCAGGTTGTTGATTTGATGGTTGCCGCTGTTCTCGAATGCGTGCAAAGCAGATCGGCCTAAATGAAAGGAAATAATGCAATGAACACTGTTTCAGTTAATGCCGCTACAGCAGAAGGGGCTCCGCCACATTACAACGATGACGTTGTTCGTCTGTTTACGTTGGCTTCGGTTTTCTGGGGAGTGGTTGGTTTCGCGGCGGGGCTTTTTATTGCTTTGCAATTGGCATTTCCGGTTCTTAACCTCGAACCTTATCTGAATTTTGGCCGTCTTCGTCCGCTGCACACCTCGGCGGTTATTTTTGCCTTTGGAGGAAACGTCCTTTTTGCCAGCAGTTATTACATTGTTCAACGGACCTGTCGGGCGCGGCTTTGGAATGACGCGCTCGCCCTCTTCACCTTCTGGGGCTATAATTTTTTCATCGTCATTGCTGCTCTTGGCTATGTGTTGGGGGTAACGCAGGGTAAGGAATATGCGGAGCCTGAATGGTATGCCGATTTGTGGCTGACCGTGGTTTGGGTCTCCTATCTGCTTGTTTTCATGGGGACAATTATTAAGCGGAAAGAGCCCCATATCTACGTTGCGAACTGGTTCTTCCTTGCCTTTATCATCACCGTGGCGGTATTGCACCTTGGCAACAATGTTTCGATTCCGGTCGATTTCACCGGAGCCAAGAGCTATTCCGCGCCTTCTGGTGTTCAAGGAGCGATGATTCAGTGGTGGTATGGTCACAATGCAGTTGGGTTTTTCCTGACGGCCGCCTTCTTGGCCATGATGTATTACTTCGTGCCAAAACAAGCTGAACGTCCGGTTTATTCCTATCGCTTGTCGATTCTCCACTTTTGGTCGCTCATTTTCATCTATATGTGGGCAGGTCCTCACCACTTGCACTACACGGCATTGCCGGACTGGGCACAAACACTGGGGATGACCTTCTCGATCATGCTGTGGATGCCTTCTTGGGGCGGAATGATTAACGGTCTGATGACGCTTTCGGGCGCGTGGAACAAACTACGGAAGGACCCTGTATTGCGCTTCATGATTGTGGCTGTCGGGTTCTATGGGATGAGTACGTTCGAGGGGCCTTTAATGTCGATTAAAGAAGTTAACTCTCTTTCGCACTACACTGACTGGACCATTGGTCACGTTCACTCTGGTGCGCTTGGATGGGTTGGTTTTATCAGCTTTGGGGCTCTTTACTACATGGTTCCGCGTTTGTGGGGGAGAGCTCAGCTTTATTCTCAAAAACTGGTCAATGTCCACCTCTGGGTGGCCACGATTGGGATCGTCCTTTACATCTGCGCTATGTGGGCTTCTGGGATCATGCAGGGCTTAATGTGGAAATCTTATAACGAGATGGGTTTCCTTGATTATTCCTTTGTAGAAACGGTTGAAGCTATGCACCCGTTCTATGTAATTCGGGCAATGGGGGGTGTTCTGTATCTCGCTGGAGCGCTCGTTATGGTCTTTAATTTCTATAAAACCATTAAAGGGGAAGTCAGAACGTCTGAGTATCCCGAGTTGGCAACTAAGGAGGCTTTGGCTTAACATGTTCAAGCATCACGCAAAACTAGAGCGCAATTCCATCGTTCTTCTGCTGTGCATCATCGTGGTGATTTCAGTAGCGGGGATTGTTGAAGTTCTCCCTCTCTTTCGGACCGAAACTGTCATTGAACCGGTTAAGGGGGTGCGGCCCTATACACCCCTCGAATTGACTGGGTTTAATATCTATATTCGGGAGGGCTGTTACAACTGCCACTCACAGCAAATTCGCCCTCTTCGTGATGAGGTGGAACGTTATGGCCACTATTCCTTGGCGGCAGAGAGTATGTACGATCACCCTTTCCAATGGAGTTCGAAAAGAACAGGGCCTGATCTGGCGCGGGTGGGAGCACGGTATTCGGATGAGTGGCATGTTCGCCATTTGAAGAAACCTCAGGCCGTTGTTCCAGAGTCGATTATGCCGACTTATGCTTTTCTCCTTAAAAACGAGGCTCGCCTCCATGACATCGACAAACACCTGAAAACTCTTCGTATCGTTGGGGTTCCTTATACTGATGACATGATTGCCAATGCTTACAAAGATGCCGTGGCACAGGCAACAACCGAAGATGTTGATCCGAATGTAGCGGGATTGAAGTCTCGTTATGGTGATAAGATCAATGCGCGTGTATTTGACGGAAACGCCGATATTGTCTCGGAAATGGATGCTTTGGTTGCGTATTTGCAAGTTCTAGGGACAATGGTTGAGTTTCCCGATGTTGAGGCTGTGGCCAAAAAACCGGCTGAAGAGGGAGGGACTGCACAATGACTGTCTTTGATGCGATCGTCCATCATGCGCCGCTGATTGGGCTACTGTTTTTCTTTACGTTCTTTGTTGGCATGGTTGTTTGGGTGTATCGCCCGGGGGCCAAAGCCAAATACCAGAGTTTTGCCAGTATCCCCTTTGAGGAGAACAAAGATGAGTGATAATCACACCAAGGAAGTTGATAAACTAACCGGAGTTGAAACCACAGGTCACGAATGGGACGGGTTGAAGGAATTGAACAATCCAGCTCCGCGTTGGTGGGTTTGGGTTTTTATTGTGACCATCATTTGGTCGGTTGGGTATTGGGTGGTATATCCAACATGGCCGACTCCGGTGGGCGATCTTCCTGCTGAGGCGTTGACATCTGGTAAGGTAGAACGGGCCACAACAGGGGCAACTAAGGGGTCGTTTGGTTGGACCCAGTACGACAAGCTGACCGAAGAGCAAAAGGAAATTCAAGCGCGTCAGAATAAGTACTTGGAAAAGTTTGAAAAAGCTTCATTTGAAGAGATTTTCAAGGATGACGAGCTACATAGTTTCGCGATGGCTGGGGGAAAAGCAGTCTTTAAGAATAACTGTGCAACGTGTCATGGCTCTGGGGCTGCGGGGTCAACGGGGTTCCCGAATCTGAATGATGATGACTGGTTGTGGGGCGGAACGGTTGAGGATATTTACCAAACTCTTCAATATGGGATCCGCTCTGGTCATGATGAGTCGCGGACTTCGCAAATGCCTTCTTTTGGTAAAGACGGGGTTCTCACGGGCGAACAGGTTAACCAAGTTGTTGATTACGTACTTTCCCTTTCTTCTCCTGAAGGAGCCAAGGCTGATGCGGCGGGAGCCACAATCTTTGCTGAAAACTGTGCTTCATGCCACGGGGATGCTGGAAAAGGGGGGCGTGATTTTGGGGCTCCGAACTTGACCGATGCCATCTGGCTTTATGGTGGAGATCGGGAATCTGTTCATGAGACTGTGTTTAACGCACGGGCAGGCGTGATGCCTTTCTGGAAAGGAAAATTGACCGAAAGTGCCATTCGCCAAGTAGCGGTTTATGTACATGGTCTAGGGGGTGGTGAGCCTCTGGCTTCGGCGGTGACAACGACTCCTCCTCAGGATGCTACAGCAGCACCTTCTGTGGAAGAACCAAAAGCACCGGCAAATGACTCAGCCCAATAGCGAAGAAAGAGATACCGAGCCAGATATTCAACTCTTTGAGGCTCAGAAAAAAGTCTATCCGCGTGATGTGGTCGGGCGGTATCGACGGCTGAAATGGTTTTTTATGGCCATTTGTCTTAGCCTTTATTATTTCGCGCCGTTCTTACGCTGGGATCGGGGACCCAAAGTTCCCGATCAGGCTATTTTGATAGATTTGCCGAATCGCCGTGCCTATTTCTTCATGATCGAAATTTGGCCACAGGAAGTTTACTATATTGCGGGTATTCTTATCTTCGCTGCGATAACTTTGTTTTTTGTCACATCGTTGCTGGGGCGCGTTTGGTGTGGCTATTTTTGCTTTCAAACGGTGTGGACCGATATTTACTATAAAATTGAACGTATCGTCCAAGGAGATCGCAATGCGCGGATGAAACTTGACGAATCTCCCCTTTCTTTTGAAAAAATATGGAAAAAATTACTCACTCATATTTTATGGATTGTTGTTGCTGTTCTAACGGCGGGTGCTTTTGTTTTTTACTTTAATGATGCCCCGACTCTCTGGAAAGAAATCTTCGAGGGGAATGTTTCAACCACAGTTTTGGGTTTTGTTGCGGGCTTAACGGCCAGTACCTATATTATGGCTGGGTTTGCGCGGGAACAGGTTTGTACGTATATGTGTCCGTACGCGCGTTTTCAATCTGCCATGTTTGACAAAGATACTTTAATTATCGGGTATGAGCCATATCGGGGCGAACCACGAGGAAAGCACAAAGCTGGGACGAGCTGGGAAGGCAAGGGGCATTGTGTTGATTGTTCACAATGCGTACAGGTTTGTCCAACGGGTATTGATATTCGCAACGGTCTCCAACTTGAGTGCATTGCCTGCGGTCTTTGCGTAGATGCCTGTAATTCGGTCATGGACAAATTAGAGCTGCCACGCGGCCTCATTCGCTATGATACGGAGCATAATTTTGAGCTCCGCCTACAAGGCCACAATCCTGAAATCCATATGCTCCGTCCGCGTACGGTTGCGTACAGTCTTATTTTAGCGGTAGTTGGACTGACTATGTTGGTGAGTCTATTGCTGCGCTCTCCGCTCGAACTTCATGCCATTCATGACCGCAATCCTTTGTTTGTGGTTCTCTCTGATGGCAAGGTGCGCAATGGGTATGAACTCAAAGTTCTGAATAAAACCCATGAAGATAAAAGTTTTCATTTGTCGGTTGAGGGGATGGACGGGGCGCAGATTCATGTGCAAAGCGTGGATGGATCAACGGCCGAAAACTTAAAAGTAAAACCAGACAGCGTGGGGCATTTTCGGGTTTTTATCTCTGCGACCAAACAAAGTGATGAGAATAAGGAAATTGTTTTTCGGGTTAAGGACAATACCGCAGAATATGAAGATGATGTAGAGAGTCTTTTCATTAGCGGTGAGGGAAAGTAAAGTATGGAAAAACCAACCCTCTCTGCAGAAGAACGAGCTGATTTGTGGGCCAATCGTTGGGTTCCGTGGATGTTTGTTTTGGCTTTTCTAGTGGTTGGTGCCGTGAATGCGATTTTTGTTTACCTTGCCATTCATTCTCATACAGGCCTTGTCACGGAACAAGCTTATGAAAAAGGACTAGCTTTTAACCAGACTCTTGCCAAGGCGGAAGCCATGCAGGCACTAGGGTGGAATTTTTCGGTTGAGCTTACCAGTGAAGATATTCTCTCAGTTCGTTTGGTGGACAAGTCGGGAAACCCCATACAAAAAGCGCAGGTTAAGGGAAGAATGGTTCGTCCGGTCAAGTCCGGCTACGATTATGAGATCAACCTCGCTGAGCAGATGAAGGTGGGAGAGTCTGGTGTCTATCAAGTGCTCTTGCGTCCGCCTTTGCGGGGATCTTGGACCGTTCATCTCGTGGCAACCCAAAACGGTCAATCCTTTGAGAAAAGCGAAGCCCTTGTCCTAAAATAATCCTCTCTTTATGATGGGGATGTGCTTCATTGATGAGCAACCACCTTACAGGACATGAGCAAAATGGATATGGCACTTGCCGAAAATAGAACCGGAGAGCCTGATTTTGCTGCGTTTGTAGAAGAGCGGGCCGAAGGCATCAGGGCCGTGACCTATATGGTGGACGGGGTTCATTGTGCGGCTTGTATCCAGAAAATTGAATCCGCTCTATCGAAAGAGCCGGATATTTCCTACGTCCGTCTTAATTTTTCTACGCGCCGCCTGAATGTTGAATGGAAGGGCTTGCCGGATCGTGCCAATGCGTTTGCAGCAATTGTCAGGGATCAGGGATACCCCATTCATTCTTTTGATCCCAAAGCCATTCAGGCTGAAAGCGATGAGGAAGAGCGGTTTTTACAAATGTGCCTTGGGGTTTCTGGCTTTGCCTCGGGCAATTTGATGATGCTGTCCTTTTCTTTATGGAGCACAACCAGCGAAGTGATGGGCATAGCCACGCGTGATTTGCTGCACTGGGTTTCGGCTGTCATCGCCATTCCATCGGTTGCCTATGCAGGGCAGCCCTATTTTCGCTCAGCTTGGAATGTGCTCAGAAAAGGCAAAACCAATATGGATGTGCCAATTTCCCTTGGCGTGCTGGGGGCTTGTTTTGTCAGTTTGTGGCAAATTTTTCATCATGGAGAACACGCCTATTTTGATTCGGCGGTGATGCTGCTCTTTTTCCTCCTGATTGGCAAATATCTCGACTTTCAGGCTCGCCGCAAGGCTCGATCAACGGCGTCTGGGTTGTTGGCCATGATGTCGGGGACGGCAGTTATTCTTGAAAATGGACAAACGCGCTCTATTCCCATACGGGACGTGCGCGAAGGGATGATTGCTTTGGTGGCGATGGGCCAGAGAATTCCAGCAGACGCGAAGGTTGAGGAAGGAGAGTCAGAAATTGACACGTCTTTGGTAACCGGAGAAACCGCACCGCGCCTAGTGAGTGTCGGTGATGCTGTTTATGCAGGCACGCTGAACCTTTCAGCTCCGCTGCGCCTTTTGGTTACGGCAGCCAGCAAGGACAGTTTGCTCTCCGATATTGTGCGCCTCATGGAAAAAGCGGAACAGGGGCAAGCCAAGTATGTGAGGATTGCCGACCGCGCCGCAAGACTTTATACCCCGCTTGTTCACGCTCTTGCCCTGGCGACGCTCTTACTCTGGCGCGTAGGGATGGGGGTGGACTGGTCCGACTCTATTCTGATTGCCGTAACTGTTTTGATTATCACCTGTCCTTGCGCTCTTGGGTTAGCGGTTCCGGTTGTGCAGGTTCTGGCCAGTGGCCGGATGATGAAGAAAAATATTCTGGTTAAGTCTGGGGACGCTTTTGAAAGACTCTCCACTGTTGATACGGTTATTTTTGACAAGACGGGGACCCTTACTTATGGCCGTCCGCGTTTGCAAAATAGGGACGAAATAGAGGACGATCTTTTCATCCTTGCGGCCTCAATGGCTGCTCAGAGTCAGCACCCCCTCTCACAAGCTCTGGCCAAGGAAGCTAAGGGAGAATTGGTTCCTCTGGGGTTGGTCACGGAATACGCGGGGCAGGGTTTGGAAACAACCAATGAAAAAGGGACAATTCGTTTGGGGCGGCGGGCATGGTGCGGGGATGAGAAGGCTCCTTCTTTTTCTGACCAGCAAGAGATATGGGTGTCAGTTCCAGAACGCGCACCAAAATGTTTCCGCTTCAAAGACGATTTGCGCCCAGATGCAGCCCAGACAGTGGCTCAACTGAAAGAGTTGGGAGTGAAGTCCGTTCTTCTTTCGGGGGATCGCCTTGCGGTCGTTGAAGATGTGGCGCGGCAGTTGGGAATAGAGCAGTTTGAAGGAGATTTGACACCGATTGACAAATATAATCGGATGGAAGCTCTGAAAGCGCAGGGGCACAAAATCTTGATGGTTGGTGACGGTCTCAACGATGCGCCAACTTTGATTGGGGCGAATGTGTCAATGTCCCCGTCTTCTGCAATTGATATGGCTCAAAATGCTGCGGATATTGTTTTCATGGGGGAAAACTTATCTCCGGTGGCCGAAGCCTACAAAACGGCTATTTTTGCTCAAAAACTGGTGGGTGAGAATCTCATTCTTGCGGTTTTATACAACGTGATTGCTGTTCCGCTAGCTGTCGCTGGTTTGGTGACACCTTCGCTGGCTGCCATTGCAATGTCGAGCTCATCAATGATTGTAATCGGAAACTCTTTTCGGTTAAATCGGCTGAAGTAAGGAAAGGGCAGATCATGGATGTTATGGAGTTTTTACTGCCTATTGCTCTGTTATTGAGCCTTCTGGGTCTGGTTTTCTTCATTTGGTCTATTCGGGCAAGGCAATATGACGATCTCGATGGCGCGGCCCAGAGGATTTTGATGGAAGATGAAGATAAACCGTTACCATAAACATGAAATCAAAAACCATTTTTACCTTAACAGCAGAAAAAGTTTGCAAAATATAAAGTTTTTCGCGTAATTTTGCGAAGTTTGGCGTTATGAATAACGCTGCATCGCACAAAATTAACGTAAGAAGGATTTTTGTTTTGGGACAGAGAAAATCTGAATCGTCTATAATTTACATACCTCATAACCCTGTTGAAGGATTTGCTTTTGACATGGATGGGACACTGGTTGACTGTGAGCCTTATAACCGAGCGGCCGTTCAGGCTGCGGCTGGAGAAAGGTTCCCTATTGCGTGGGACGTGAACGCAGGACGAAAAGAATACCTGATTCACGAGTGGCTGTGTGCCAAATACCCCAAATTTAACAAGCCGCTCGAGGAGTTTGTTGCGGACTGTCACAAAGGCTATCAAGCTCGTTTGCATCTCGTCGAAGCCAGAGATGGAATGGCTAGAGTCCTCCGGTACATCCAAAAGCAGGGGCTGCCCATGATTGTGGTGACGAATACACCGCACGATCTTGCTGTGGCGCGGTTGGAGCTCACCAATTTGTCTCGGTATTTTAACCAAGTCGTGGGAAGTGATACGGTAACAAATGCCGGAAGAAATCCCAAACCATCTCCTGATCCCTATTTGTTAGCAGCAGAAATTTTGGGTATTCACCCTCACAAAATCGTTGGTTTCGAAGATTCTCCAACTGGAGTGGAATCCCTCATAAAATCGGGGCTTGTCTCGGTCCAGATTCACGATTATGGGGACCGTCCGAGTCGTCATGTGGATTATCATGTGGACGGACAAAAGCCCGGGCAGTTAATAACCGTTGTGAAGGCTTTGTGTGGGGATGAAAAGGCGCAAGTAAAGGCCCGCTCATTCTTTGTTCCAGAGCCAGGCAGCACCCCTCACCCCTGAAGAATCGCCAAAGCGAGCTTGAACGAGGCTCGTTTCAACCGTATCTGAAAAAATATAGCGGTCCCATAGTTTGGGAACCTCGTGATAGAGGGCGGCAACGTTGCTCATGCCGCCCCCTACGACCACGATGTCCGGATCAAGAATATTGATGACGCCGGAAATGGCGCGGGCAAAGCGGTCGTAATAACGGTCAAGTGCGGCAAGGGCGGCGGCCTCTCCGCGCTGGGCATGGGCGACAATGTCGTGGGTGGAAAGGAGGTCTCCGGTGACGCGGTTGTAGTCTTCCTTAAAGCCCGGGCCAGAAATCCAACGTTCAATACACCCCCGCTTTCCGCAGTAACATTGTGGGCCAGGGTATTCGTTCAGGTGTGGATCATCAGTAAAGTAAACGGGAGATTCCTTATGGGCGTAGGTTGCAGAAATAGGGGTTTCCCCAATATTCTTTTCAGTAAAAGTTTGCAGCAATTGGTCTGGATGAAGGCTGTGGATTCTTGGCAGAGGCAGAGGGTTGTGCCCCCATTCTCCTCCAATTCCGTTGATTCCTCCAAGAGGTTTTCCATCAATGGCAATTCCTGCGCCACATCCGGTTCCCACAATCACGGCAAAGACCACTTTTTTTCCGGCCCCCGCCCCATCGGTGGCCTCGGAAACGGCCAAACAATTTGCATCGTTTTCAACGCGGACCGAGCGACCTCCTAAGGCTGTTTCCAGATCGGTATCTAGCTTGTTGCCGTTGAGCCAAACTGAATTGGCATTTTTGACTGCACCCGTCACTGTTGAAACCGTACCCGGAATTCCGACCCCCACACTTCCCTTTTGGGACATTTCGCTTTCTGCTTCTTCTACCAGTCGGGCGATGTTCTTGATCGTTTCCACATAGGTCTGCGGCGAGGGAACCCGTTTTCTATAAAGCTCTTTCCCGTTATCTTCATGCAGGGCAATAATTTCGGTTTTGGTTCCCCCCAGATCTATTCCGATACGCATGGGCTTGTTCCTTATAAATTTCTGCTTGTGACTGAAGGGCTCATTTTAAGCATGAACCGCGCAAACGGGCAAGATCAAGAAGAGAGGCAAGGTTATTAGCCCAGAGTAAGGCTTGTTGTCTTGGCTCCTTTTCGGGCTTGCGTTATGAGTGGGGAAAGGCTGCGGGAAGCCGAATCCATCCAGATTTTTATTTGTGCAGAGCCAGTGTAGGTGTCTATCAATGTTCCAGAGGCTTGTGCGCATTGCTGAATGCAGGAAAGTTCATTCGGGTCATTGTTTCCAAAGCTACAATCTGCAAGACCTGAAACTATGATTGGGGTTGTTTCCTCCAAGCCCTCGGGAGGAATTTTTTCTTGATCTGTCTTCGTACTAGGAAAAACCGCAATTGTAAGAAAGCCTTGAGCTAAAAATTTTGCAAAAAGACTTTCTGCAAAAGAAAAACCAGACGGGGAATCCCCCAGAACATGTTCTCTCCCACAGTGGTGAACAACCACGTCCGGTTGCCTTTGAACGATGAGATCTTCGGTTTTTTGCGCCATAAAACGATTTCGTAGAGCCATGCCCTGAGGGCTTTCCACGTCTACTCCATTATGTGGCATAGCGAGTTTGGTCTCTGGGTCGCGCCAATCAAAAACTTGGCGTCTTTCGTCAGAATACCTTTTCGCCACATCGGTAAAGGCTGTGGCAATTCCATTACCAAGGCAGAAACCTAAAATGTTTTCTGCCGCCGCTGTTGCATAACGAACAGGGGCGTATTTTAGAGCTATTTTTGCCAATATTTGCCCATCCTTATCGTGATGAGCAAGAGTCCCGTCCAGTTGAGGTGAAGCCTGAATCCCTCTACGGGTTCGGGCAATGTGGCCCAAAAGATTGTGTTCACGTTCCATGTGATAGGCAACGGATAGGCCAGCTTCAGAACAACGAGCTAAGACGCCCTGCTGAAGCAATCGGTGAAGAGGGTTGGTGTGTACTTCCCCCATTATCACGATAACAGGTTTATTTTTTCCATCTTTTGGGTTTTTGAGGTCAAAAATTTGTCGGGTAATCTCCTCCGTTGCTGGACGGAGGTCGTAGGGGGCTTTAGAGCAATCTACGGTATGGTGCGACATATTCTTCCTGATTGGTTTTGTCGCTAAATTGTAAATGACCCATTACAATTATGTCAATATATTTATAACCAATCGATCAAGGGCTTGGTTATAAATTCTGTTGCTTTTTGGTGGGTTTTCCCCTAGAGATGGCGCGTCCGCTTACTAAGAAAGCATGGCCCTTCGCTCTTGGCGGGGAAGCTGTCCTTATCCGCTGGTTTTCGGGCGTATCTTGCTTCCGAAAAAAGGAAACCGTCATGGCACACGCAGCAGCCAATATCCAAGACCGCGAGGAGTCAAATGATTTTGCCGCTCTTCTCTCGGATTCTCTTAAACAAAAAAGCACTTTCACAGGTCAAGTCGTACAGGGGCGCGTTGTTGCGGTTCTGGATGATACCATCGTTGTTGATGTCGGCCTGAAATCTGAAGGCCGTATTCCCAAACGGGAATTTGGTACCCCGGGCCAAGACACGGAAATTCGTGCTGGCGATACGGTGGAAGTTTACGTTGAACGGATGGAAGACCGCGAAGGTTATACCGTCTTGTCCCGTGAAAAAGCACGCCGCGAAGAAGTTTGGGTTGTTCTTGAAAGATCCCATGTTGCGAAAGAACGCGTCACTGGCGTTATCTTCTCTCGCGTCAAGGGTGGGTTCACTGTTGATTTGGGTGGAGCGGTTGCGTTCCTTCCCGGGTCGCAAGTGGATATTCGTCCGGTACGCGACGTTTCTCCATTGATGGGGACACCACAGCCTTTCATGATCCTGAAAATGGACCGTCAGCGCGGCAATATTGTCGTGTCACGTCGGGCTGTTCTTGAGGAAAGCCGCGAAGAAGCTCGCAGCGAATTGATGGGCCAACTCCGCGAAGGGTCTATCGTAACGGGTGTTGTTAAAAACATTACCGATTACGGGGCCTTTATTGATCTTGGTGGCGTTGATGGTCTTTTGCACGTAACCGACATTTCATGGAAACGGGTAAACCATCCTTCCGAAGCTCTTACGGTTGGTCAGTCTATCCAAGTTCAGATCATTCGTTACAACGAGGAAAACCAACGTATTTCTCTGGGTATGAAACAACTGGAATCCGATCCTTGGACGGAAGTCAGCCAAAAATATACCAGTGGGATGCGCTGCAAAGGCCGGATCACCAATATCACCGACTACGGTGCGTTTGTTGAACTGGAACCAGGCATTGAAGGTCTCGTTCACGTTTCCGAAATGTCTTGGACCAAGAAAAATGTTCATCCAGGCAAGATTGTTTCTACTTCTCAGGAAGTGGATGTTCAAGTTCTGGATATCGACATGGACAAACGTCGTATCTCTCTTGGTATCAAACAAACCCAAGAAAATCCTTGGGCGCAGTTTGCTGAAACCCATAAAGTTGGACAAGATTTTGAAGGTGAAATCCGCAACATTACCGAGTTTGGTCTCTTTGTAGGCATGACTGGTGATATTGATGGGATGGTTCACTTGTCTGATGTTTCATGGGACGATGCTTCTGAAGAGGCTCTCAAAGCCTACAAAAAAGGCGATGTTATCAAAGTCCGCATTTTGGACATTGATCCTGCCAAAGAACGGGTTGCTTTGGGTATCAAGCAGCTTTCAGAAGCTCCTGCAGCGTCTTCTGCATCTCCATCGTCTAGCGGATCGCTTTCGGGTGTCGGCAAAGGCCAAGTCGTGACGTGTACCGTAACCGAAGTAAATGACAAGGGCATCGAAGTCCAAGTCAATGACACGGTTAAAGGGACGATTAAACGTGCTGACCTTTCTCGTGAACGCTCGGAACAACGCCCTGACCGCTTTGCGGTTGGTGAAAAAGTCGATGCGAAGATCTTGACTGTCGATGCTAAGAAAAACTACCTGACCCTCTCGATCAAGCAGCGCGAAATTGATGAGGACAAAGAAGCTATGGCCGCATTCGGTTCTACCGAATCTGGTGCTTCTTTGGGGGATATTCTTGGTATCGCCTTGAAGGACAGCAAATCTTCCGCCGTTGCTGAAGAAGCTCCAAAGAAAAAAGCGACTAAGAAAAAATCTGATGAAGCCGAGAGCGAATAGGTCTCGATTTCTTTGAAAATCTGAAAAAAGCCGGAATATTCCGGCTTTTTTTTTACAATTGTTAACATCCAATCTGGGGATAACTCCATATTTTTGTCCTGCTGGCCTCAGAAAATCTTGTACCGTCAAGGGAGTTGAGTAAGAAGAAAGGATAATCCATGAAGCAGTATCATGATCTTTTGCGCCATGTTCTTGAAAACGGCGTCAAGAAAGAAGACCGTACCGGAACCGGAACCTTATCCGTGTTTGGGTATCAAATGCG
>JAGOQV010000067.1 GCA_018063145.1 Alphaproteobacteria bacterium | reverse complement strand
ATACCGGTCTCTTTAGAGATCATGTAATAAACCGAGTTAAGATCAAGCTCGCCGCCGATTCCGTGTTCCTTAACATGGTGTGCCATAGCTGCATCCATCATGATAATGGATTTATCGGGTTGATTCCTTTTCCTCATATGCTGTTCGGTGCAGTTGACGATGATCTCAATAGATTTATCGCTGACGGTAATACGGTGGTGTTTTTCGTATCCCGCTTTGAGGTTTTTCATGATGTCGATGGTTTGAGGAACATCTGGAATGGGCAGAAAGACTTTCTGGAAGCGGCGATCCATGGCAGGATCTGGAGCTACATAAATACGGAATTCGTCAAGAGTGGTTGCTCCAATGACGTGCAAATCTCCGACTGTCAAATAAGGTTTCATGACCTCTGACAGCCCTTTATAGGAGCTTGCTTCGCAAGAGGGCATAATTTGGTGCATTTCATCGAGGAAGAGAATGAATTTTGGATAGGCCGGATCGTGATACCGCTCTGCCGCTCCTTTGCAAAGAGGCAGGAATCGCGCTTGGAATTCGGCGGGTCCCGATGTTCCTGCTGCCATTGCGGCCAAATCAATTTCGAGAACCCGTGCATTTTTGAGGTATTCAGGAACCTGATTGGCAACAATTTTCTGTGCAAGGCCTGCGCAAAGAGCGGTTTTCCCCACCCCAGCCGGAGCCAGGAGGGCAACATTTTTCCGCCCCTTTTGCAAGATAATCAGGATGGATTGGTCGATTTGTTCATCCCGTCCAGTGATAGGGTCAAAACGTCCCATCCGCGCCCATTGGGTAAAATCCCGACAATAGCGGTGGATCAGCTCTTCCAACTGGTCATCGGTGACCTTAAAACGAATTTTGGGCTGTTCAGTCATTTCTAGGCTCTGATTCGGTGACAAAAGCCGATTTCAGATCGGCCTCGGTATATCCTTGAACATACAAGGCAGAAGTTAAATCTGTATGAATAATCGCGTTAGAGACGCTCTCGTAAACAAGGGGTTTTGGGCGATAACCAAGCCCCAACCCCGCACCTTGCAACATCGGTAAGTCGTTGGCTCCATCACCAATTGCCAGAGTCTCATCGGCGGCTAGCCCCAATTCGGCGGCATATTTCTGCAGAAAATAGTATTTGGCGTTTTTATCCAGAAAAGGAGGCAAAACTTTTCCGGTTAAAACACCATCTTTGATGTCTAAGTGATTGCCGTGGTGGATTTGAAATCCGCATTTTTGGGCAATTCTTTCGGTGAAATAGGTAAAACCTCCAGAGACCAAGACGCAAGTCGCCCCATTGTTTCGCATGACCTTAACCAAGGTTTCAGCTCCTGAGCTTAACTGTGTTGAGGCGGCCGTTTTCTCAAGCGCGGAAAGGGGGAGCCCTTCTAAGAGGGAGACTCTTTCATTCAGGGCCATGTGGAAATTCAATTCTCCGCACATGGCTCGCTGTGTAATCGCGGAAATCCTTTCTCTCAAGCCTGCAAAATCGGCCAATTCATCAAGGGTTTCTGTGGTTACAATGGTGGCGTCCATATCTGCAAGCAACAAAGCTTTTTTTCGCCCTTGTTGGGGCAGCATAAAAACGTCAATGGATTCTTCCCCTAAGGCGTGCCGCAAATGGGTGAATTGGGCAGGGGATAGGCTTCCCTCAATCTGCATTTCTGCGGCTTTGTGCAGGTGTAACCACTCGGGGTTTGCGAAAAGTTCGACATGGGCCTCGTCCAGCAGGTGCTCAACCTTGGCAAGGTGATGCGCTGCCAAAGGGTGATCTGCAGCTCCCGAAACAAAAACAAGAACAGAATTCATGCTGACAACCATAGTCTATGACAGGGGAAGAGCCAAGCTCGGTTTTCCATCTTGGTAAGCAAGGCGCGGCGTGATAAAAATGAAAGACTATTCAAAAGGAAAGCTCAAATCATGTCTGGTTCTTCTACCCTCAAACCTTCCCTCAAGCCCCATTGCCCAAATTTTTCGTCTGGCCCTTGTGCCAAACGCCCGGGATGGAGTGTGGATGTTCTTAAATCGGCTCTTCTTGGTCGCTCTCACCGTTCAAGTGAGGGGAAAGCGCGGCTGAAAGATCTTATTGAACGTCACCGGAGTACACTTGAAATTCCTGCAGATTATAAAATCGCAATTGTCGCGGGTTCCGATACTGGGGCGATTGAAATGGCAATGTGGTCTTTGCTCGGGGAACGAGGTGTGGATGTTCTGGCATGGGAAAATTTCGGAGGGGAGTGGTTGGAAGACATAACGACGCAATTAAAGCTCCCTGATGTTCGAAGCTTCAAGGTTGCGTACGGAGAGTTACCAGATCTTGAACAAGTAGATACAGATCGTGATGTGATTTTTACATGGAACGGGACAACGTCGGGTGTACGCATTCCAAATCATGACTGGATCAAGCCTGATCGCAAAGGTCTAACCTTTTGTGATGCTACTTCTGCTGTGTATGCGTACGAGATGGATTGGTCAAAACTGGATGTAACCACGTGGTCGTGGCAGAAGGTTCTGGGGGGGGAAGCCGCTCACGGGATGTTGGTTTTGTCTCCTCGTGCTTTGGCTCGCCTTGCTAATTTTGTGCCGGATCGGCCTCTTCCTAAAATTTTCCGCCTAACCAAAAAAGGCAGTCTGCTTGAAGGTGTCTTTGTTGGAGAAACCATCAATACGCCCTCTATGCTTGCAGTTGAAGATTGCTTGGACGCGTTGAAATGGGTTGAAGCATTGGGTGGGTGGCGAGAAACGGCGCGGCGCAGTTCTGAAAACCTTGCTGTTATCGAGAAATGGGCGGCTCAAACCTCGTGGGTCGATTTCCTGCCAGTGCGTCCTGAGATTCGTTCCCGCACCTCCATTTGTCTTAAAATTGTGGATCCGTGGTTTACGGCATTGGAAGAAGATGCCCGCAAAACCTTTGTCAAAACTATGACCGGATTGCTTGACAAAGAAAATGTGGCCAAAGATATCGCCAGTTATGTTACAGCCCCCGCTGGTTTGCGTATCTGGGGAGGGGCAACTGTTGAGGCAGAAGATTTGGTCCATCTCACTCCGTGGCTGGATTGGGCCTATGCTGCCACCAAACAGAATTTTGTTTAATTTACAGAACGAAAGACAAAAAACTTGCATTTTAGGAGTTGATTAAGGTAATCTCTGGGGAACAAAACGAATTTGTCTGGAGGTGTGAAATGAATTCTTTTACAAAAACGGCTTCTGCTGTCGCATTGGCGGTCGGTCTTGCTGCGCCATTTTCTGCTGAGGCTGGTGGTGAATATTATCCCTATGGTGCTTATCGTGCCCGTCACGGCGATCACCATCACGGCCATCATGGTGGTCGCGACGGCAGCTATACGGCGGGGGTTGTCACGGGCGTTGTTGCGGGTGCTTTATTAGGTATTGAGCCGCCGCGTGCCTATTACCGTCCCGCTCCGGTTTATGTTGCACCTAGACCTGTTTATGTACCACCGCAACCTGTTTATGGTTATCAGGAACGTGTCTATGTTCCTGCCCCGCGTGTTCCTACTCGGCCAAACATTTGTGATGACTATAATCGCTGTGCTCCTGCCTATCGGGAAGTTGTTATTGAGGGGATGCGGTGTCGGGCCAATGATTTTGCTGCTCAATGTCCGAATGGTCAGCGTTTCGCTTTAGACGCGAACTGAAATCTTTTCTTTTGTTTCTGGGGAGGGGGCCTTCGTGGGTTCCCTCTCTTTTTATTAGACCCCCTGCATAATCCTAACTCTGGCGGACATCTGCAATATAGATAAATCCAAAATTATTTATACGTTGTCATCCCCGACAAGGGAAGCAAAGCTGACCGCAGATCGGGGATCCAGCGCAAGAGTGAGGCAAAGCCTCACAAGACTCTGGATCCCGTTTGTGCCAGCGTCCTACGGATGCGGGGGCGGGATGACCAATAAGTAATTATAGGCTTAATTATAGGTCTATTTCAGCTTCTCGCCGACTACGATGTGATGTCCGCTGAGGGCTTCCCCGAGTGTCATCTTTTTGCTGTTTTCAGGTTGCACCATACCAATACGATAGAGGGTTCTATCTCCGCACAGAATATCTCCGTTTCTGGAGAGAATGAGACCGGTTTCATTGTCATGGGTTTCTGGTGGAGAAGGCTGCGGCTTTCCTTCAAGAACTCTCAAACGTTTTCCTTTTTCGGTGAGGGTCAAGGCTCCTGGCCAAGGATTGACGGCGCGGATGTGCCGGTCAATTTCATCGGCGGGTTTTTTCCAATCGATCCGTCCATCCTCTTTGTTCAGAAGCCCTGCATAAGTTGCCAAAGAATTGTCCTGAAGTTCGGGATGAAAAAAATGCCCTTCATAGAGCCCTTCCAGAACGTCTTCGATCATAGCGGACCCCAAAGCGGAGAGCTCATCATGCAACGAGCTTGCTGTGGTTGTGGCATGGATTGGAACAACCCGTTTCAGAAGCATGGGGCCGGTATCGAGTCCTTCGTCCATTTGCATGATCGTCACGCCACTTTCGGGATCACCGTTTTGAATAGCGCGTTGAATGGGGGACGCTCCGCGCCAGCGGGGAAGGAGGGAGGCATGAATATTCAAACATCCGAATCTTGGCGCATCAAGAACAGCTTTGGGCAAGATAAGCCCATAGGCTGCGACAACTCCGACATCAGCTCCTAGGGCTACAAAATTTTCAATTGCGGCCAAGTCTTTTTTGAGGCTGGTTGGTGTGAAAATCGGAACCCCATGTTCTTGTGCCACGGTATGAACAGGAGAGAGGGAAACCGCTTGCCCGCGCCCTTTGGGACGAGGTGGCTGAGTATAAACGGCAATAATCTCAAATTTGGGGTTTGCCAAAAGGTTACGCAAGGCCGGAACCGAAAATTCAGGCGTACCCATGAAGATGACTTTAAGGGGGCGCGGCATCGGGATTACAAAATTTCGTCTTCCCGACTGAGCTTCCGCACTTTTTTAAGGATCATGCTGCGCTTGAGCCGAGATAGATAATCAATGAACAGAACCCCGTTCAAGTGGTCAATTTCATGCTGTACGCAGTGAGAAGCCAAATCATCTCCCACCCATTCACGGATTTGTCCGTCAAGGCCCACATAACGAACCCGAACTTCCGCAGGGCGTTCAACTTCGGCAAATTGTTGGGGAATGGACAAACAGCCTTCCTCCATCACACTGTATTCTTCGGACTTCCAGATGATTTCAGGGTTTATCATGACAATAGCATTACGGCTGTGTTCATCCCGTCTGAATTCGGGATCCATGACAATCATGCGGTTGAGCCGATTGATCTGATTGGCAGCAAGGCCAATCCCCGGGGCATCATACATGGTTTCAATCATGTCGGCGGCCTGTTGCCGTACAGAGTCGGTGATGTTCTCAATGGGCTGGGCCACTTGCTTGAGAACGGGATCGGGAACAATGATAATCGAAAGTCTGGTCATGGTTTACCTAACTGATTTTTCCCCTCGTGGTCAAGAATGAGTTGATTTTAAGGGGATAATTTCTGCAGTTTCAGCAGGGACTCCATCCCCTTGCAGCTCTGGACTTGAGGGAATGCGAGGCGTTGGTTCAATTGCGAGAGCTTCGGGGATCTCTTTACCACCCGTTGGAACTTGCAAATCTCTAAATTTTCGTAAGACAGGGAGGACCATTTGGTCCATTGACCCCACGGCCTTGTTATAGCCCTCAACCGCTCCGTTTAGGCTCCGGCCCAACTTACCCATATGATCCCCGAAAATAGAAATTCGTCGATAAAGATCAGAGGCCAGAGTTGCTACTGTTCGCGCTTCATCGGCAATTTTCTGTTGTTGCCAGCCATACATAACCACGCGCAGCAAGCCCATGATTGTGGTCGGTGAAGCGAGGATGACGTTATAGCGCGAGGCTTCTTCTAAAAGGTTCTGGTCTTGTGAGACGGCCAAGGCATAGAGCCCTTCGGAGGGTAGAAACATAACGACAAATTCGGGGCTATCGAATTGCCGCCAGTAATCTTTCTGGCTGAGGGATTTCAGGTGATCTCGTACTTTCTGCCGGAACCCAACCAAGGTTTGTTCTTGAAGCTGCGGGTCGGTTTGATCGAGCATTTGCCAGTAAGGGTCCAGAGGCGTTTTGACATCAATAACGATCTGAATTCCGTTGGGGAGTGTGACGATGAAGTCAGGCTTGAGTGACGTTCCCTCCCCGTTTTGCACAGATTTTTGGGCTTTGTAGTGAAGGCCTTCAACAAAACCAACCATTTCAAAGGCGCGTTGGAGCTGCATCTCTCCCCAGCGTCCCCGCGCCGCCGGATTGCGGAGAGCTTGGACCAAATTTTGGGTTTGCTCGCGCAAAAATCGTTGATCGTCTGAAAAAGTTTTCAGTTGAGCTTCAAGCCCTGCACCGGTTTTACCAAGTCCCTCAATACGGGTCTCCATATCTTTGAGGGTCTTGCCAATCGGGTCCACCAGATCGGCAATGGATTTTTGCCGTCTCTCCAGATCAAACGACCCTTCCATCTGAGATTGCTTGAGTTTTTCTGCTGCAAGCTGCAAAAATTGCTCCTGAGAGTTGCGCAAAGACTGCTGGGCTAAGGCTTCGAATGTTTGTCCCATCGTGTCTTGGGTTTGTTTGAGCCGCGCAAAACGGGGCAAAGCCCATACAGCAACGGCCAAAGCCCCTAAGGCTACGCCAGCCAACAGAGAGAGCGGATCAATAGCCAAAGACGGGATCTGGTTCATAAACGGACCTCATTCTCGCAAAATTTTTAGAATTGGCTCCTATTAAAGCACTCAGACGCTTTCCTGTCACCCCCGCCTGTGGTATTTCTTTGGAATGAGTTATTCCCAAAGAGGTAACGCCTTTTTATACGTTCTGATTGCCATCATCCTTTTTGCAGGATTGGCTTTCACACTTTCGCGCTCAGGTTCTCAGAAAGACCCCGTTGGGAGCTTAACTGAAGGTCGCGTGACGATTGATGCAAATAATATCATCGCTTATGCAGCCTCGGTTTCAAACATGATGTCCCAGCTTGATGTTGCAGGGGTTTCTCCAGATCAGCTTGATTTCATCCTTCCCTCGGACGCTGCTTTCAATACACCGCCTTCGGATAAAAAATTATTCCATCCTTCTGGCGGAGGGATGAATTATAAAGCTCTTCCACCTGAGGCAAGAGCTGATAACGGGGCGGGTTTGGCTTCTGGCTATTATGTGGGTCGGTTTAACAATGTGGAATGGACCCCGACAACGGCCAATGACGTTATTTTTGTCGCGCATGAGATATCACAACCTGTCTGTAAAGCGATCAATACCAAAATCACCGGAAGCGATACAATTCCAGCTTTGGCGGGGGCAAGCAGTCAAGATCTTCTCGTTGATGATTCCCTCCACGGAGGAAGCAATGCCGACTTTATGGTGGTTAATTGTGCCGCTTGTGATGAAAAACCAGCTTTATGCGTTTCTTCGGGCGGAACCTATACGTTCTATAGCGTTCTTGTCGCCGATTAGAGAATTGTTCGATGAACCTTCTTTGAACTAAGCGACGATCTCAAGAATCATTTGCCGCAGTTCGTCCAGTCCCGTTTTTTCGAGGGCACTTACAGGAAAGACTTGGGGGTAGGCCGCCGGATGTTTTTTAAGTTCGGCTGTTGTCTCGGCAATGATTCGTTCAAGGTCAGCGGGTTTTGGCTCATCTGCCTTGGTCAGGATAATGCGGTAGGAGACGGCGGCGGCATCGAGCATCTTCATGGTTTCACGGTCTATGTCTTTGAGGCCATGACGTCCGTCTATCAACAGAAACACAACACGCAAAGATGGGCGACCACGTAGATAGTCAATAATTAGCTGATCCCATTCACTCTTTTTTGCTTTAGAGACTTTGGCATAGCCGTAGCCTGGCATATCTACCAACCAGAAAGTTCCACCGACATCAAAAAAATTTAGTTGCTGTGTGCGCCCGGGCGTATGAGAGACATGGGCGATTTTTCGGTCCATGAGTGCATTAATCAGGGATGATTTGCCAACATTTGACCGGCCTGCAAAAGAAATTTCTGGAACAGAAAATTCAGGGAGTTGTGAGAGAACTGCAACGCCCCAGCGAAAATCGCATGGGCCCGAAAAAACTTGTCTTATTTCCCGTTTTGTCACTTTTTGCCATCATCCTTTTGGGAAGCTTCATCAAATAGGGCTTCGACCACAGGTTCACTTTTTGTCTCGTTCTCACGATCCCGTTTGGCGCGTTCTTTGGCGTCTTCAACAGCCTGTTCGTGGCTGCTGTGATGCTCGAGAGCTGCATCGGGAGAGAAAAGATAAACCGGAACTCCCATGGACCGCATAATGGCCATTTGTTGCAAAACCGAGAAGATGTT
>JAGOQV010000014.1:15836-33320 GCA_018063145.1 Alphaproteobacteria bacterium | reverse complement strand
TTTTCCAGCTCCATCTTGCCGCTTTCAATTTTTTCAAAGTCCAAAATATCATTCAGCAAAGCGAGAAGTGCTTCGCCAGAGTCTTGAATGGTTCCTGCAAACTCTCTCTGCTCCTTAGTCAAAGTGGTATCAAGCATAAGTCTTACCATGCCCATGATACCTGTCATTGGAGTTCTAATTTCGTGGCTAACCACTGCCAGAAAAGCAGATTTGGCACGGTTTGCTTCATCAGCAGCTTCTTTGGCTTTGTGCATGGCTTCGGTACGGCGGGCCTCTTGAACCTGCATATCTGCCATCATTTTCCGTTCGTTCTCAATGACTTGCATCAAGCGGCGATGTTCTGACATTTCCTTGGCATCTTTGATGTGTTGAGCCGCTTTATGAATGGGAGCTGTATCAACTTCGTTGCCCCTATATTCTTGTGCGACCTGACTAGACAGTTGAAAAACTGGAAGCGTAGAAGAAATAACCGCCCCGACCAGAAGCCACGATCCAATTTCAAGGCTGACTGAAGGAAAAAGAAAAAGGTCATAGGAAAGTAAGGCAATCCAAAGCGACATGAAGGCCAAAAAGAATCCAGACATAACTATGCCAAAGTGAATCCGGTATCCTGACAATAGAAAAGGAAGAGATGTCAACATCATGCCTGAAACTACGAGAATGGGGGCGTACATAAGCAATGCCGCAACAATCGGGGCAGAAATCATCAAAACCATTCCGGCAATGCTGCTGATTAAACAGGCAGAGCCCGCCCCTAAGAACAATGATTTTGGAAGTTCTTCATGTATATTTGGTGAGTGCCAGAGACCGGCAAGGATTAAGAGAGAAACCAGAAGCCACGCCAAGGGAGGAACCATGCCGCTAGAGAGTCCGGTCACGACAATAAATTGGTCAATCATAAAATTGTGGCAAAAAACAACAACCCATGCCGTCCCAACAAAAAGAAAAGATACGCGTCGGAGCGAGGCATAAAGAGAGAGAAGAAGAATGGCCGCAACAAGCGGTACAATCCCCAGAAGGTGATCGTATATTTCGGCAAGCATATCAATTTTTATAGGGTTGACAACGTGCGGAGAAATATAAGAGATAGTTCCCGGGGACCCTTTGACCTGAAAAACAAGATAAGAAGACTGACCACTCGTGAGTGTAACAGGAAAAGAAGAACGAATGGGGTGCTTGTCGTAGATGTTTTCCAAGGTGTCGAACACCATTTGTCGCGTAAACCCGTTATAAAGAAGGAGCTGAGACAAATAGCTCATCCGGCCATCAAGAGATCCACCAAGGCTAAGGGACCATTGATCGGTTGAGCTGATATTTGTGATTGGAATCACAATCCAGTGAGGCTCTGCCTTAAGTCCAAGGCTGATGGATGGACCGGAAACAGGATATTGCAAAATTTTGCCACGGTTAATGAGGTCCAGAATTGAGTAAAGAGTATGGATTTTTTCAGGATCTTTGATGACATAAGCATAACCAGAAACATCGACGTTTGATGTGAGATTTCCAATCACCAAATTTTTAATACCGGATGGAGTAGGAGAAGCAACAGGCTGTGCGGTAGAGACTGCGAGGCGAACTGGCGGCGGGGCTGGCGTAGGTTGAACGGCCAGTGCAGGAGTCGGAGTTGTCGGTGTTGCAGAGGAGGTCGTTACGGGAACACTCGGATTGGAACTGGCGGCGGCATCGGCGGCGTGCAAAGGCATCAAGCCCACAAGGAGCCCGACGAGCATAACAATGGTCCGCTGGTAGAAAATGCGCATTACAATCCCAAAAAGTCTCCTAAAGATGGAGCTCCTGTATGATACCTTCCCCGAAAAAGCTTAAAAATAAGTTTAGGGATTGTGTTATGGAATTTCAAAAAGGATTCTTTTGCGCAAGAAGAGAAATGGCCTCGGGGTAGGCAAGATGTTCTTGCTCTAAAACGCGCTCGGCCAAACTGTCTGGAGTATCGTTTGGCAAAACCGGAACAGATTTTTGTAAAATAATGGGGCCTTCATCAACGCCGCTGGTGACAAAGTGAATGGTACACCCAGCAATTTTTTCGCCGGCGGCAATGGCACGCTCATGCGTGTGCAATCCTTTATAGGCAGGCAGCAAAGACGGGTGGATGTTAATCAGACGGTTTTCCCAGCGGGCAATAAACAAAGGAGTGAGAACTCTCATAAATCCAGCTAGACAAACAAGATCAATGGGACCTGCCGTTTCAATGGCGGTGATGAGAGCGCGTTCAAATTCTTCACGAGAGGAAAAATCCTTATGGGCGACAACGCCAGTTGGAATTCCCATTTTTTCAGCCCGTACAAGCCCGTAAGCATCTGCCTTGTTCGAGATGACAAGCTTCACCTGTGCTGGAAACGCAGGGTCTTGGCAAGCTTCCAGAATAGATTGCAAATTGCTTCCACGGCCTGAAATCAAAACAGCCAGATTTAGTTTTTGGCCCATGCGCTCTCCGTGTGCGTAATTCCTACGCGGTCTTTGTCCGCCACGCAGGGAGTCACAGACCCAATAGGCCAGACGGTCTCTCCAGCTTCGGTTAGGCGAGAAAGAAGAGCAGGGGTATCTTCCGCCCGACAAATCGCCACCATGCCAATACCACAGTTGAGAGTACGGGCCATTTCGAAAGAATCCAATCCGCCAGATTCTTGCAGCCAGCCAAAAATATCCGGCCGAGTCCACGCTCTAGCGTCCAAAACAACACCAAGTCCTTTGGGGAGAACACGGGGAATATTTTCGATCAATCCCCCACCTGTAATATGTGCGAGTCCTTTAATTAAAGAGGTTTCCTTCAGAATAGGCAAAACAGAACGAATATAAAGCTTCGTTGGTATCAGAAGAATGTCAGCAAGAGTTTGGCTAGACGAAAAAGGAGCTGGACTTTCATAGGTGAGACCAGAATCCGCAACGATTTTACGAACAAGTGAGTACCCGTTGGAGTGAAGACCAGATGAGGCAATTCCCAGAACAACATCGCCGTCTTGAATCTCCGCTCCGGTTAAAATTCTTTCGCGTTCAACGGCTCCGACCGTAAATCCGGCGAGATCGTAGTCACCGTCTTGGTACATTCCTGGCATTTCGGCGGTTTCCCCTCCGATCAAGGCGCATCTGGCCTCTCGACAGCCTTCTGCGATTCCGGAAATTACCTGTGTGCCAACGCCTACATTCAAGTGGCCTGATGCAAAATAATCAAGAAAGAAGAGAGGTTCCGCGCCTTGGACGAGCAAATCATTGACGCACATAGCCACCAGATCAATGCCAACTGTGTTGTGACGGCCTGTTTCAATAGCGATTTTGAGCTTGGTTCCTACGCCATCTGTGGAGGAAACCAGAACCGGATCTTTGTATCCGGCGGCTTTGACATCGAACAAAGCCCCGAATCCGCCCAGTCCGCCCATAACACCTGCCCGATTGGTTGAGGTTGCCAAAGGCTTGATTTGGCTGACGAGAGCCTCTCCAGCATCAATATCCACTCCGGCAGCTTTATAAGCACTCTGTTTCATTTGGAAAATCTAGTCTTTCTGTTATAAACGAAAAATAATTTCAACCAGTTTTAGACAGTTTACCATGACCCGTACAGTCCTTCGCTGCGTTCTTGCCCTAATTTTTGTGTTTTTGGTAACAAAAACGGCTCCGGTACACGCTCAGCTGGGCGATTCCGCCTATGTGGTCAGAGATGTTCAGGTGGACACTCTGGCAGAAAGTTCGGTCAAGGCGCGGAACAAGGCTTTTCTCGAGGCACAGGTCAAAGCTTTTGCCATTCTCTCTCAGCGGTTTGGGGAAGCCGAGCAGGTCAAAACGCCTGAGCCTAAAATCCTTGCGGGGATGGTGCAGGATTTTGAAGTAACCAATGAACAGCTTTCAACCAAACGGTATCGCGGAACCTATGTCTTTCGGTTTAAGGCAGGGGCGGCCAACCGTTATTTTGGGCATGGTCCGGTGAGCGGGTTTTCTGAAGAAACCGCAAGTGGAGGAACCCTTATTTTGCCGTTCTATCAAGATGGAACAAAAACCGTTTTATGGGACACGGCCAAGAATCCGTGGCTCAAAGCGTGGTTGGATGCCAAGACAGGAAACTCTTCTTATATTGTTCCGCTGGGGGATGTTTCGGACATGATGGACATTCACGACGATCAAGCCTTGACGATTAGCGCGGCGGCACTCAAACGGATCAAATCTCGTTATGGGGCCTCGGATGCGCTGGTTACTGTGGCGAGACTGGATCGCAGCAAAAGCGAACCTCTTGATGTTTTACTGTTTGACTTTAACAAAGGAGAACAAAGTCTGCGCCAGACGATTAAGGTTCCCGTTAAAACGCCTGTGCGGAGTGTTGATCTTTTTGGGCAGGCTCTTCGTCTTACCCATACGGTGATTGAGAATGGGCTTCCCGCGCCTCTTTCTGCAGAAACAGAATTGGCACCTTCTCCATCCCCTTCTCCTTCTCCTACCACATCCCCTTCTTTGGCGGTGTCTCCGCCTGTTCCAGTTACAGTGACTCCACCGCCGCCAGTGGCTACTGGTGGGACAATTCATGCGCGGGTTGTTTTTGCCAATATGGGTGAATGGCTGAATTTGCGGAAGGATTTAGGAAGTGTTCCCGCGATTCAAAATCTGCGGATTACAACCATGAAAACCAGTGAAGCAGAAATGGATATTTCCTATGCGGATCGGGAAGCTCTGGTCAGGACTCTTTCTGGGAAGGGCCTCTCTCTTTATGAATCTGCCCCGGGACGATTCCAAATTATTCGCAGAGCTCCGTTAACGTCTTATCCTTTCGGGAGATAGATACCATGCCTCTTCCCTTGTCTCAGACTATTTTTTGGTCGGTGGCTTTTTTGATCTTTCTTGGACTTATTTGGCTGCTTAAGGGGGTTTTGCTTCCTTTTGTGCTAGGGGCCTTGATTGCCTATCTGCTCAATCCGGTTGTGGGACGGCTTGAGAAACTTGGCATGGCTCGTCGAGGGGCTGTTCTCCTTATGCTGGGAAGTTTCTTTACGGTACTGACGATTTTCTTGGCGATTCTTTTGCCCATCCTTTTGCGCGAAGCAATAGCTTTTTTAGATGCTGCTCCCGGGTATGTTACCTATCTGTGGGCCAAGGTCCAGCCAATGATTGTGGCCGTTCAAGAACGCCTAGGCTACCAGATCACCGATCAACTCCAAGGTATTCTTCAAGATAACATGGGAAAAACTTTGCAGGTTGGGAAAGGAGTCTTTACTGGACTGGCCAGTGGGGGCGGTGCCGTTCTCGAGTTTATGACCACCTTGTTTTTAACGCCCATTGCGGCCTATTTTATGATGAAAGAATGGCCTGCGATTGTAAGAGAGATAGGGAATATGATGCCACGCGACCATGAATCCACCTTGCGCGAACTTCTTCGTCAAATTGACGGAAAGATCTCTGGATTTGTCCGTGGGCAAATCATGATTTGCGGAGCACTTGGGATTCTTTACGCCATTGCCCTTTCCATCGCTGGTTTGAATTACGGTTTTGTCATTGGACTTGGCACAGGAATTCTTTCTATTATTCCTTATGTCGGGTCCACGCTGGGGCTCATGACTTCTCTGGTCGTGTCTTATTTACAATCGGGTGGCGATTGGTCGTTTGTCGGTATCATTGCCGTGATCTTTTTTGTCGGGCAGTTTATTGAAGGGAATTTTATCACGCCCAAACTCATGGGGGATAGTGTCGGGCTTCATCCGCTCTGGATTATCTTTGCCTTAATGGCTGGTGGATCCTTGTTGGGGCTTTTGGGGATGTTCCTTGCTATTCCTGTTGCAGCGATTATTGGTGTTCTATTGGCCTTTGCCTTTTCTCAATATAAGGCCAGTTCTTTCTATCGGAAGAAGGATGACAAAAAGCTGGACCAAGAAAAGAAACAGAACAAGTAAGATGAGTGAACAGCTTCCTCTTGATCTAAAATTTCTTCCATCCTATGGCCGTGAAGATTTCATGGTCACGAACAGCAACGGTTTGGCCGCACATTACGTTGAAAACTGGCCAAAAGAATGGTTGCCCTTTCCGGCTCTTACAATTTATGGCCCAAAAGGCTGTGGCAAGAGCCACTTAGCAGCGGTTTGGGCCGAGCGGTGTGAGGCGCAAAGTCTGTCGGTTTCTCAAGTAACGAGCCTGCCAGCCACGACCTTAATTGAACAGGGAAAAAACTTGGTGATTGATCGCCTTGATCTTTTGGTAGGGGATCCTGAATCGGAAGAAAAGCTATTTCACCTTTATAATTCCTTCCAGCGCGATGAATTGTTTTTGCTTTTTATGTCTCATGTTTCTCCTCAGAAGCTGGATTTTGTTATACCTGATTTGGCCTCGCGGCTGCGGGCTTCTCCGGTGGCGCAAATTGAACCGCCGGATGATGAGCTTCTTTCACGGGTCTTGGCAAAGCGGTTGCACGACTCTGGTTTGAACGCTCCCCAGAATGTTGTGTCTTATGCGGTGATCCGCACAGAGAGGTCATGGGCTGCGATAAACCGTTTGGTTGAATCTATTCTAACCAAGGCAACTTCTGAAAAGAGACCGGTTACCATCCCTCTCATTCGTGATGTCTTGATTGGGTTTGAGTCCCCCTCAAGCGAGGTGGAGCCAAAAGCCGGATTAAGAAAGTCCTTCGGCTAAAACAACATCCTGTAATTCGCATTGATCTGGATGAATATCTGACCATTCCCCTCCGGAATACTTGAAGATCGAAAGCGTTGCAGGCGGGTATCCGCTGAGCAGTTTTTGTCCGGCAGGGGTGGCGTTTGTCTCGGCCAAAAATCCGGCGTACTCATAAATCCACGGATTATGACCGATCATAAGGGCTGTCCGAGCAGAAGAGGGGATCAGGGTTTGGGCCAAAATATGCAAGTCTTCGATTGAGGCGGCTTGATAGAAAGACAGCCCGCAGGATTCCTGATGAACAGGACCAAATTGCAGGCCATCTATCAAAGACTTCATGGTTTGCAGAACTCTTGGCACGCTGGAGTGCAAAATAATGTCGGGAATTATTTCGTGTTGTCGCAAATGTGCCCCGATAAAATGGGCTTGCTTCGTGCCTCTGGCCGTTAGGGGGCGGTCAAAGTCTTGGGAGCTGTTGGCCGCTTCACCGTGGCGCAGGACCAGAAGAGTTCGTGTCATTCTACGGCATCCTTGCTTAAAAGATGAGTTATTAAACCATATGTTGAACAATCCAGCGTTTGGTCCGGATTCTGTTCTTCGAGCTGTTTGCGGAGAGGGCTCGCGAGTTTCTTGCCGAGTTCTACTCCGGCCTGATCGAACGAATTCAAGTTCCAGATAATGCCCTGAACGAAAACTTTATGTTCATAAGCGGCTATCAAGCTGCCAAGCGTGAAGGGAGAGAGTTCAGAAAGAACAATGCTGGTACTGGGGCGATTGCCGCTGAATACACGAAACGGATCTTCGCCGGATTCTGCGAGCGTTTGTCCAACAGCCAGGGCGCGGCTTTGCGCAAGGAAGTGGGCGATCAAGCAAAGGTGGTTCTCCGGCAAAGCATGATGCGGGGTTTTGCAAATAATAAAGTCTGCGGGAATGGGGGTGGTTCCTTGGTGGACAAGTTGCATGAAAGAATGCTGGCTGTCGGTTCCGGGTTCGCCAAAAAGAATGGGACCTGTATCATAGGAAACCGGATTTCCTTCGCGGTCCACGGATTTTCCGTTTGATTCCATGTCCATCTGCTGGGTGAATTTGGCAATATCCCGAAGACGGTCATCATAAGGCAAGATCATATGCGCGGGGTAGTTCCAGAAATTTCGGTACCAGATTCCAAGAAGGCCCATAAGAACTGGAATATTTTTTTCAAAGGGGGCCGTTTGGAAATGGGTATCCATCGCTCGCGCCCCGTCCAGAAGTTCCCGAAAACGGACAGGGCCAATTGCGATCATGATAGAAAGGCCAATTGCGGACCAGAGAGAATATCTTCCGCCAACCCAGTCTTTGAAGGGAAACATATTCTCAGGCGCAATGCCGAATGCTGTGACGGCGGCCTGATTGGAGGAAAGGGCAACAAAATGTTTGGCAAGAGCAGAAGAGGGAGCCTGATTGAGGAACCAGTTCTTGGCAACGCAGGCATTAAGCATGGTTTCTTCGGTGGTGAATGTTTTAGAAGCCACGATGACGAGGGTCGTTTCGGCAGAGAGGTTAGCTAAGGTTTTGCTAATGGCGGACCCATCGACATTGGAAACGAAATGTACATTTGGCCCATCATGGAAATCGTGGAGAGCTTCGGTCACAAAACGAGGACCAAGATCAGATCCGCCAATGCCGATGTTGACAACATCGCGTATTGGTTTGTCCGTATATCCTTTGTACGTTCCGTTGCGGAGGGAGTCAGCAAAACTGGTCATGCGGTCCAAAACATCGCAGACGAAAGGCATGACATTTTCTCCGTCAAGTATGACGGGAATTTTTGGGTCGGCCCGCAAAGCGGTATGCAAAACAGCGCGGTGTTCACTCCGATTTATTTTTTCTCCTGCGAACAGGGCGGTACGCATTTCGCCCAGCTTGCTCTCTTTGGCCAGACGGATCAGCAGGGAGATGGTTTCTGTCGTAGCAAGGTGTTTGGAAAAATCAAACAGCGTGTGCGGCATTGTCACAGCCATTTCAGAAAAACGATCCGGAGAGGAAAGCAAATCCCGCAGGGAGAGGGTTTTCATTTTCTCATAATGAGATTGTAACAAAGGCCACACAGGCAAGGTCGTTGGACTCGGCACAGAAAAGGTTCCTTTCGGGAAGAAAAAACGAAGGGGGCGACTGTAGCGGGAAGTCGTATTTTTCACAATAACAGAAGTTGGGTCGGGCTTTTTCTTCATTTTAGGGGGGCAAGAATAGGGTGGATGACATAAGTTGAGGTCTTGGCAAAGCCGTTATTTCCGCCTATGCTCTTGCCGAATTTGAACAAATTTTTGGGAGTCTTCTTGCCATGCCCGTGAAACCCCTTGATCGTCCTCTGTCTCCGCATCTGCAGATTTGGAAGTGGACGTTCACAATGGCCGTATCAATTTTACACCGGATGACAGGAGTCGCTCTTGCGGTTGGCTTGCTGGTTGTGGTTTGGGGCGTGTTTGCTCTAGCATCTGGACCGTCGGCGTACGAAACCTTCTTGATGGTGGCTTCATCGTGGATTGGGAAGCTCGCTCTCTTGGGATGGACGTTCGCGCTTTATCTTCATATCGGAACCGGAATTCGCCATTTGCTAATGGATTCCGGTTATCTGATTTCTATTCCACAAGCCACGCGGGCTGGACAGGTTATTATTGCCTCTTCTGTGATTTTAACAGCGGCAACATGGCTGTGTGTGTTGACCTGCACGGCTTCTAATTAGGAGATAACTCAATGGCATCAAAATTAAAATGGCAAGAAGCCCCGTTTAAGGATCCTCTGGCACGCGCCAAGGGGCTTGGCTCTGCGCGTAGCGGTGTTCATCACGCCCATATGCAGAAAGTGACTTCTATCGCCGCGCTTCCCTTAACGGCATGGTTGATCTGGTCGGTTGTTCGCCTCGCAATTGAGGGGGGGTCTTTTGGTTTGGTCACAGATTGGTTGAACGAGCCGATCAACGCCATTTTGCTCATTCTTTTTGTTATTTCCTCTTTTTATCATACGGCTTTGGGGTTGCAGGTTCCCATTGACGATTACGTTCATAGCGAAGGTCTAAAGTCTTTCGTTTTACTTGCTATGAAATTGGTCCTCACAGCTCTGGCTGTGGCTTCGGTCTTCTCAATTTTGAAAGTCGCTTTTTAATCAGAAAGTACAGGTAGCGTTATGTCTGCATACGACATTATCAATCATGAATATGACGTCGTGGTCGTGGGAGGCGGCGGAGCTGGTTTGCGCGCTGTCATGGGCATGGCTGAGAAGGGGCTGCGCACGGCGTGCCTGACAAAGGTTTTCCCAACACGTTCCCACACGGTGGCTGCGCAAGGCGGGATTTCGGCTGCTCTTGGAAATATGGGCGAAGATGATTGGCGATTCCATATGTACGACACGATCAAGGGGTCGGACTGGCTCGGCGATCAGGACGCGATTGAATATATGTGCCGTGAGGCAATTCCAGCGATTGTCGAGCTGGAACATTTCGGCGTGCCGTTTAGCCGGACAGCCGAAGGAAAGATTTATCAGCGGGCCTTTGGCGGCATGACCACTCATTACGGCCAAGGAACAGCCCAAAGAACCTGCGCAGCGGCGGACCGCACTGGTCACGCCATTTTGCATACGCTCTATACCCAAGCTCTTAAGCACAAAGCGGAATTCTTCGTTGAATATATCGCGCTTGATCTCATCATGGATGATGAGGGGGCGTGTGTTGGTGTTATGGCGTGGAATTTGAACGATGGAACCATTCATCGTTTCCGCGCTCACCAAACGGTTTTGGCGACAGGTGGTTATGGCCGTGCCTATTTTTCCTGCACCTCGGCGCATACTTGCACGGGGGATGGCAATGCAATGGTTTTGCGGGCAGGGTTGCCTCTGCAAGACATGGAATTTGTCCAGTTCCACCCCACAGGAGTTTATGGTGCGGGTTGCCTTATCACCGAAGGGGTACGGGGCGAAGGTGGATACCTCACCAATTCCGAAGGCGAACGGTTTATGCTTCGCTATGCTCCATCGGCCAAAGATCTGGCGTCTCGTGATGTCGTGTCCCGTTCAATGACGATTGAAATTCGTGAAGGGCGTGGTGTCGGTCCTCATAAAGACCATATCCATTTGCACCTCGAACATTTGGACCCCGATATTATCCATTCGCGCTTGCCCGGGATTGCCGAGACCGCCAAAATTTTCTCAGGCGTCGATGTAACCAAGCAGCCGATTCCTGTTTTGCCAACTGTTCACTATAACATGGGCGGGATTCCTACCAACTGGCGTGCCGAAGTCATTGCGCCAACGATGGATGATCCCAACCATGTCGTTCCCGGGTTGATGGCTATTGGTGAGGCGGCGTGTGTTTCCGTTCACGGGGCAAACCGTCTTGGATCAAACTCTCTTCTTGATCTGGTTGTCTTTGGACGCTCAGCCGCAATTCGGGCTTTGGAACTGGTTAAGCCCGGGATGCGCCACAAAAAAGCAGGGGCGGATAACGGAACGCGGGCGATGGATCGTTTTGACCGCTTGCGTCATGCTCATGGTTCTCTTTCGACATCTGATATTCGCAATACGATGCAAAGAACCATGCAAAACCATGCAGCAGTTTTCCGCACGGGCTCTGTTCTTGAAGAAGGGGCGCGGAAAATCAGCGAGATTTTCTCCTCGAAAACAGATGTGAGTATCGCGGACCGCTCTTTGATCTTTAATACTGATTTGGTTGAAACTTTAGAACTCGACAATTTGCTCTACCAATCAGTGGCGACCATGCATTCTGCAGCCAACCGGAAGGAAAGCCGTGGAGCCCATGCGCGTGAGGATTATCCAGAGCGTGATGATGAAAACTGGATGAAACACACAGCAATCTGGGTGGATGAACAGGGTGGCTCTGCGATTGGCTACCGCCCTGTGATTATGAAGACCCTGACAAATGATTGCGAAGTCGTCCCACCCAAAAAACGGGTGTATTGAGCTTCGCGCACTCTCTCTCGTTTATTCCCCGAATCTTCGGGCGGTGTAGAGAGTTGGGTTTTCTCCGAAGTGCTGACGATAGAACGCATTATAACTCGCCAGCCGTCCTTGCTGTTCTTTTTCACGGTCGGAACGCTCTTCTTTGGAAAGTGGGGGGGTGTGTGGGCGAGTCAATCGGCCACCCATGAAGAACGCGAATGTGAGAGACAAAGCGGATTCAATTAATAATTCTGCGCTTCTCCTCTTCTCTTCCTCCCCATTTGGGTCATGTGCGATGACCCCATATCCAACGCACCCCAAAAATGCCGCCGTTGCAGCCATCCCATAAAAATCTCGAGATAGGGAACGTTGTTTACGAGAGAAATCGTCTTGCGCAAGAGCTTCATTAACCTCTAGTAGGTCACGTCTGTTGGCAACGTGTTTTTTAAGCCGGGCAACAAGAATTTTAATTTCCACAACTTCTGTCTCTTTGGCTGGTCTTGTCATTGGATTGTTTCTCATACCGTTTTTTAGGGGTTGGTTTTCTATATTCTGTCCGGCGACTGTACAAATTTAATAACCAACTGACAAGCGAAAGTTTACATAGATTTTTGCCACCTAAAGCTACCTAGGCCCATTCATTATTTTCCAGAAGATATAAAACTTATCCACAGTTTTGTTGGGGAGTTTTTCACAGGGTTTTCCAGTGTTTTCTTGTCTTGTAGAGCGCGGATTTGTTTGACTTCCCATGAAATCCCATGCTATCCCATGATGTATAGGGTGTTTCCCAAATCACCCGTTCTTGAGGACTCATGCCGATCTTTCTTTCACAATTTCTTAGCAAACTGGACCGCAAGGGACGTGTAACCGTTCCGGCTCCGTTTCGGGCGGCTCTTCTGGGGCAGCCTTATCAAGGCGTTGTGCTGTTCAAGGCTACGAATCATCCCTGTCTGGAGGGGTTCGATTTTTCTACGATGGAAGAACTCAGTCTTCGTCTCGACCAATTCGATTTGTTTTCCAGTGAACAGGACGATCTGGCTACCACCATTTTCGGTGAAGCTGTTCCTTGCCCTTTTGATAGTGAAGGCCGGATTGGCATTCCGGACGGTTTGCTTGAGTTCGCTGGCATTCATGAAAATGCAACCTTTGTTGGTTTGGGGAGAAAGTTTCAAGTTTGGGATGCTGAGCGTTTTGAAACGCGCCGTCTTGCTGCCCGCGCTCATGTCATTGATAAGGGAATGACTCTTCCCAAGATCAAGGCAGGTGGGGCAGAGGGGGCGTAGATGGTCAGAGAAAAAAGAAACCATCAGGAAAATTCCTCATCTCCCCACATTCCTGTGATGTTGCGCGAGGTCTTGGAGAGTCTTGCTCCTGCCGAAGGAGAGACATATGTGGATTGTACCTTTGGGGCAGGGGGATACACCCGCGCTATTCTTGATGCGTGTCAGACGTGTCGGGTTGTGGCTCTTGATCGGGACGAAACGGCCTTTGCGTTGGCAGAGTCATGGAAGGGCGCGTATCAGGATCGCTTGATTTTCAGTCATGGAAGTTTTTCCGACCTTGCCGAACATTTGCGGCGAGCCGGAATTGAAAAAGTTGATGGCGTGGTTCTTGATCTTGGTGTGTCCTCCATGCAAATCGATCAAGCCGAGCGCGGTTTCTCGTTTCGCTTTGATGGTCCGCTTGATATGCGCATGGATCGCTCTGTCGGTGAAACGGCAGCAGATTTGGTTGCGCGGCTTCCTGAAAAAGAACTTGCCGACATTATTTATCAATATGGAGAAGAGCGTCACTCTCGGCGCATAGCTGCCGCGATTGTTCGGGCGCGTACGGCCCAGAAAATCACCACAACCGGACAGTTGGCAACGATTATTCGCAGTGTAGTCCACACTTCGCCCAAAGATAAAATTGATCCAGCTACGCGGAGTTTTCAGGCCCTGCGTCTTAAAGTAAACGAAGAACTTTCCGAACTGGAACAGGTTCTGGCGGCGGCTGAAAATGTGCTTAAAATCGGTGGGCGATTGGTGGTGGTTACGTTCCATTCGCTTGAAGACCGGATTGTTAAAAACTTCCTCAATGAACGCTCGAAGCCTGCGCCTGCACCTTCGCGCTATCTCCCTCCTTCCCCTGAGTCTCATCCTGACTCACTGCGGCTGCAAACGTTTGCTTTGCTCACCAAAAAGCCGCTTTCTCCCACTGAAGATGAATCCAAAGTAAACCCCCGTTCTCGTTCTGCTAAACTGAGAGCGGCTCTCCGTCAGGAGGTTGCTGCATGAAATATCCGTTTCGGCTTTCTTCTTTAGCAACGCTGCTTTTGGCCGCGATTGCCGGAGCTGCCCTCTTTTGGGTGTCCCAGCAAGTTCAACAGCTTGAGCGCGAGCAGAGGTTGAGCAAATCAAACCTTGAGCAAGAACGCGAAGCTATGCGCGTTTTGAGCGCAGAGTGGGATTATCTCAATCGGCCTGATCGGCTTGAAATTCTGGTGTCTCGCCATTTGCAGATGGTTCCGCCTATGCCAGATAATTTAATTCGGGATGCGAGTGCCATTCCTGAGCCCCTCCCTTCCGAGGAAGAAGTTCCTCTTCTGGCCGCAACCGGAGAATCCGAAAAACCAAAAGAGCCAGAAAAAGAAAAAATTTCTACGACAGATCCTTTGCCTATTCGAGACCATACCCCAACACCTTCGTCTGATTTCAACGATGTGCTTGAAGATTTGGAAAAGGGGAACAAGGAGCCATGAGCAAGCGGTCGCCGTTCAATCGCTTATCCATGCGGATCATGGGGGAAAGAAGTTCTTCCCTTGATCTGGCGCGTGGGCGTATTGCGCTGGTGGCTGTTTTGTTTTCGATGGCGTATATTGTCGTTGCAGCGCGTTTGGTAGATGTCACGCTTATTCGTGGTGTTCCCGATCAACAGGAAGAAGAAAGTCTAAAAAAGAGCGAGGCCAGCGAGAGCAAAGCAGAAATGCGCCGTGCTGATGTTGTTGATCGTAACGGGATCTTACTGGCAACATCACTTAAAACAGCTTCTTTGTATGCCGATCCTAAGTTGGTTGTTGATCCCGTTGCCGCAGCCAGAGATTTGAACAAGATATTTCCCGATCTTCCTTACGGAGACTTGCTCAAGAAGCTGCAAAGCGAGAAACGCTTTGTGTGGATCAAACGGAATCTAACGCCGGAAGAACAGAAAGAAATCCTTGAAATCGGCGAGCCCGGGCTTGTTTTTGATTACGATTATCGGCGGATTTATCCGCAAGGCCCGCTGACCTCGCATATGGTGGGTTATGCCGATGTCGATGGTCGGGGCCTCGGCGGAGTTGAACGCAGTTTCAACAAATTACTTTCTACGCATGAAGATCCACTGCGCTTGACACTTGACGTTCGCTTGCAACACATCCTGCGCCGAGAAATTCAGAAAGCTATCACGGATTTTACCGGTAAAGCCGGAGCGGGAATTATCATGGATTCTCGTTCGGGAGAAATTCTTGCGGCAGTGTCCTTGCCTGACTTTGATCCGCATTCTCCGAATGCAAAACCTGACGATCCGCAGATGTTTAATCGTGTTACCTTAGGAGTTTATGAGCTTGGCTCTACTTTTAAGGTGTTCACCACGGCGGCCTTGTTAGACCGTAAAAAAATTCCGATGTCGGCCACGTTTGATGCGAGTAAGCCGCTCCAAATCGGTCGTTACACTATTCACGATTATCATGGGCTCAACAAAGTTCTAACTGTTCCAGAGACCTTTATGGTTTCCTCGAATATCGGGACAGCCCGCATGGCCGAAACAATAGGAACTGAAGGGTTAAAAAAATTCTTTGGTGAGCTTGGCTTGATGTCAAAACCAGAGTTCGAAATTGACGAAGTCGGCGGACCAATTGTTCCCAATCCGTGGCGTGAGAGTAATACACTTACAGCGGCCTTCGGTCATGGTATTGCCGTTACGCCGCTTCAGTTGGTGTCAGCTTTCAGTGCGATTGTGAATGGTGGCGTAATTATCAAACCAAAGTTGGTAAAAAAGGAAGACAGCCTTGTCGAGCAAGAAGATGCTGTCAGGGTGGTTTCAAAAGAGACTTCACTTAAAATGCGCCAATTGCTTCGTCTGGTGGTGAGTGATGGAACCGCCAAGAAAGCCAATATTCCCGGGTATATGGTTGGCGGAAAAACTGGTACAGCCGATAAGAACCTTGGTGGACGTTACGATCATAATCGCCGGATTTCTGCTTTTGTCGGAGCGTTCCCTATCAATGATCCGCATTATACGATTTTTATCATGGTGGATGAGCCTCACCCCAATAAGCAAAGCTACGGATACGCTACCGCCGGATGGGTTGCTGCTCCAGCCGTGGGAAGGGTGATTTCTTCGATGGGTCCACTTCTTAATATGGAGCCTCAGCCTCTTGATACGCCAGATATTTGTGAACCCCTAAGACAATTCATTTCCAAAGAAGCGGAGGAACACTAATGGTCTCTCTTTCTGTTCTTTTAGATCGTCCAGCATTGCCAGATCTTGATATTAAAGAGGTTAGCTGTGATAGCCGCTCTCTTGGCACAGGGGCGTTGTTTGCTGCCTTGCCCGGGATACGCAGCAACGGGCTTGACTTTGTCCCTGCTGCTATTCGCAACGGGGCCGTGGCTGTTCTTGTTCCCAAGGGATCAAAAAAACCTGACGGAGCGGACTCTCTCGTTTGGATTGAAGATGAAAATCCTCGCCAGACTCTCGCTCATGTTGCGGCACGTTTTTACGGATCACAGCCCGCCCATATCGTTGCGGTGACGGGGACCAACGGCAAAACATCGGTGGTTAGTTTTGCTCAAGATCTGTGGCAGAAAATGGGGTTTAAGGCAGCGTCTCTTGGTACGCTTGGGCTGCGCGGTGAAGGGCTGACCGGATACGGGTCGATGACCACACCTGATTCTGTCCGTCTTCATGCGCATTTGGCCGATTTGTCGGCTTCTGGTTTTACCCATGTGGCGATGGAAGCCTCAAGCCACGGCATAGATCAATACCGGCTTGATGGCGTAAAAATAGAGGCAGCCGGATTCACCAATTTGACAAGGGACCATTTGGATTACCATCAGACAATGGAGGCTTATGGTGAGGCCAAGATGCGACTCTTCCGCGAATTGCTTCCCCAAGGGGCTCCGGTGGTGGTCAACAGTGATACACCTGAAGCGGTCAAGATCAAAACCATTGCTACCGAGCGCGGTTTGCCCTTCTGGGGCTATGGCATAGCGGGCGATAAATTGAAACTTCTCTCGCGGTTGCCAACTCCCGAAGGTCAAAAACTTGATCTTGAAATTTTGGGTCGCCGTGTGACACTGACTCTGCCATTGGTTGGCGGTTTTCAGGTTATGAATGTTTTGTGCGCTGCCGGATTGGTTCTGGCCCAAAACGAATCCCGCATGGGTGAAGTGATTGATCTTTTGCCAACTTTGCGCGGTGTTCCCGGGCGGTTGCAATTGGTTTCCGGCTCTCGCCCAAATACAGCAGTTTATGTTGATTACGCGCATACTCCTGATGCTCTTGAAAATATTCTATTGGCTTTGCGTCCCCATACGAAAGGAAGGCTTTTTTGCCTGTTTGGATGTGGTGGAGACCGAGACCGTGGCAAGCGGCCTGTGATGGGAGCCTTGGCAGCGCGTCTGGCTGATGTTGCAATCATTACCGATGACAATCCACGCAGTGAAGATCCAGCCGCCATTCGCGCAGCTATTCACGCCGCCGCACCTGCGGCTCTTGTTATACCTGACAGACGGGAGGCTATTCGCAAAGCGATTGGTTTTCTTGAATCTGGTGATGTTCTTGTTCTGGCCGGCAAAGGTCACGAACAGGGGCAAATTTTTGCCGATCATGTCGAGCCTTTCGACGATGTTAACGAAGCACATTTAGCGATGCAAAACGCATCATAGGAGATAAAGAACATTATGAACGCCAGCACCTTTTCAGCACCTT
>JAGOQV010000014.1:0-15736 GCA_018063145.1 Alphaproteobacteria bacterium | reverse complement strand
ATGGAGGATTTGGGGCGGGCGGCAAGAAGCCGCACAGCGGCCAAAATCGTTGGTATTACTGGCAGTGTTGGCAAAACCGGAACCAAAGAAATGTTGGGGCGGGCTTTCGGAGCTTGTGGTCAAACGCACTACAGCGAAAAAAGCCTCAACAACCATTGGGGAGTTCCTTTGTCTCTCTCGCGGATGCACGCCGGAACTGACTACGGCATTTTTGAAATGGGAATGAATCATCCAAATGAAATCACGCCGTTGACTGCGCAGGTGCGGCCCCATTTGGCAATTATTACCACGGTAGCTCCTACCCATATTGAGCATTTTTCTGATGGTCTTGATGGGATTGCGCGGGCGAAAGCTGAAATTTTCTCTAGCATGGACGAGCATGGAATTGCTTTATTAAACTGTGATATTCCTCAGTTTGGTTTTCTACAAAGCGAGGCAAAACGTTACGGGCTTAAAAAGATTTTTTCTTTTGGCGAAGCTGAGGGAGCTCATGCCTGCCTCGTAGATTGTCTTGTTGCCTCGAACGGAACCCGTGTGAAAGCAAATATTCTGGGTGAGGAGGTCACCTTTACGCTCAAGGATGCTGGAAAGCATATTGCGGTGAACGCGCTTTCGGTTTTGCTGGCAGTTAAACTGCTTGGCGCGGACTTGAACAAGGCAATTTCAGCGATAGAGGCAATTGAACCTCCCGCTGGCCGTGGTCGGCGAGAATATCTGAATATTGGAGACCCTGCCAACCCAGTGACGTTGATTGACGAGAGTTATAATGCTTCGCCCGTTGCCATGCAGGCAGCCTTCAAAGTTATGGCCCTCATTGATCCCGGGCGTGGGGGTCGGCGCATTGCTATTTTGGGGGATATGTACGAACTGGGTGCTAATGCGGCAGCTATTCACCGTGATTTGATTTTACCCTTACAGGCTTCTGGCGTTGACCTTGTCTATACCTGTGGACCCTTGATGAAAAATCTACATGATGCTTTACCGGAACAAAAACGCGGAGTTCATTGTGACGAGAGTCCGGAACTCGCCCAGATTGTTCCTGATGTTCTCGTTCCCGGCGATGTTGTTATGGTCAAGGGCTCTCGGGGCGGAGGGGATAAACCCCGTATGCAGGTTATCGTGGAGGCTTTACGCGCTCTTCCTGCTAAACGCGGAGAAGTTGCCAACACCAAGCAAGGATAGGAAAAGAATATTATGCTGAATCTTTTATCGTCGCTGAGTGAGCATTTTATATTTTTCAACCTGTTCCGTTACATTACGTTTCGGACGGGGGGTGCGATTCTAACATCCCTGATTATTTCCTTTTTGATCGCGCCGCGCATGATTGTTTGGCTTAAGTCTTTACAAGGAAGTGGCCAGCCGATCCGCGAGCTTGGGCCGGAGACCCATTTCAAAAAAGCCGGAACCCCAACCATGGGTGGCTTGATGATTTTGATTAGTGTAACGATTTCTACGCTGCTTTGGGCGAATCTAGCCAATCCGTTTATCTGGTTGTCTTTGTTGGTGATGGTGGGTTTTGGCTTAATTGGGTTTCGGGATGATTATCTCAAACTGACCAAGCGGAGTCCGGATGGTCTTTCAGGAAAAACAAAACTTGCTGCCCAGTTGGTCATTGCTGGCGTTGCAACATTTGGAGTCGTTTATTTTCTCCCTGCTGATATTAGCACCAGCGTGGCGATTCCTTTTTTCAAGCATTTCTTTATTCCGCTGGGGGTCTTCTTTGGCGCGTGGGCAGCCTTGGTCATAGTGGGGGCCTCAAACGCGGTCAATCTGACCGATGGTCTGGACGGTCTGGCGATTGTTCCAGTGGCTATTGCCGCCGCTGTGTTTGGTCTGATTGCTTATTTGGTCGGGCGACATGATTTTGCGGAATATCTCCAGATTCCCTACGTCTCTGGAACAGCGGAGCTGACGATTCTTTGTGGGGCTTTGGTCGGGGGAGCTATGGGATTTCTTTGGTACAATGCCCCGCCAGCGATGATTTTTATGGGGGACACCGGCTCTTTGGCGATGGGGGGAGTTCTCGGGACGATTGCGGTTATTGTGAAGCACGAGCTGGTTTTGGCTATTGTGGGAGGGCTTTTTGTCCTAGAAACAGTTTCGGTTATTATTCAGGTGGTGTCGTTTAAGACCACAGGTCGGCGCGTGTTCCGAATGGCCCCGCTGCATCACCATTTCGAAAAGAAAGGCTGGTCCGAGCCAACGGTGGTGATCCGCTTCTGGATTATTGCTGTGGTCCTTGCCTTGATTGGATTATCCACCTTGAAACTGAGGTAACGAGGAATGATTGATTTATCAGCTCTGAGAGGGCAGCGTATTGCGGTAATGGGACTCGGAAAAACGGGACTCTCGGTGGCGTGCGCTCTCTACGAAGCAGGGGTTGAAATGTGTGCTTGGGATGATGTCGCTCCTGTTCGTGAGGCAGCGGCAAAGGCTGGAATTCCAATAGTGGATATAAACAACCTTTCGTTTGGAAATCTCAGTTTTATTTTGTGGTCGCCCGGGATTCCCCATAGTTTTCCTGTTCCCCATCCCGTTGCTGTGCGGGCCAAAGAAGAGGGAGTCCCTCTTGTTTGCGATATTGAATTTCTTTGCCGTATTTGTCCCACAGCCGATATGATTGCCGTGACGGGAACCAATGGTAAATCAACCACAACGGCCCTGATTGGTCATATTTTGCGAGCGTTTCGTCCAACTGAGGTTGGTGGAAATATCGGCAAGCCCGTTATGACACTTGAAAAGCTTGGACCCGAAGGAAGCTACGTTGTCGAGATGTCTTCTTATCAACTGGAATTGACACCGAGCCTCTCCCCTGTGGGGGCTGTTCTTTTGAATATTACACCCGACCATCTGGGGCGGCATGGGGGGATGGAAGGGTATATTGCTGCGAAAGAGTTGATTTTTGCCAATCCTCCGGTCGATATGCGCAAGCCAACGGCTGTGATTTGCATTGATTCTGAACCGTGTCTTCAGATTGCCGAACGGTTGCGGGAGGAGGGATTATGGAGCGTTATTCCCGTTTCAACCTGTTTGCGTCTCGATCAAGGCGTTTATGCCGAGGACGGAATTGTCTATGAAGTTCGTGAAGGCGCGGGAATCCCTGTCGTTGATCTTCGTTTCCATACGGCTCTACGCGGCCAGCACAATCAAGAAAATGCCGCCTGCGCCTATGCGGTATTGCGCCATGTCTATGGATACGAACCAGATCGTATCGAAAGGCAAATCGCCAGTTTCGGCGGGCTTCCTCACCGCCAATATCTCGTTCGGACAATCAACGATGTTGCTTATATCAATGATAGTAAAGCAACAAATGCTGATGCAACTTCCCGCGCTCTGGCTTGCTTCAATCGCGTGTACTGGATTTTGGGGGGGCAGTCGAAAGAGGGGGGGCTTTCTGGATTGGAACCTTACATGAACCGAATTGAACACGCTTATTTGATTGGGGAGGCAACGCCTCTTTTTGCCAAATGGTTGCAAGAACAGAATGTCCCCTACACAGTTTGCGGAACATTGGAAAGAGCGGTTGAAACCGCCCATGCACGGGCTCAATCTCAAAGAGAAGCCCCTAGCAGCGGAACGGGGTCGGGGAGTGGAACGGTTTTGTTGTCCCCCGCTTGTGCGTCATGGGATCAGTTCAAATCTTTTGAACATCGCGGAGATGTTTTTTCAAGCTTAGTCAGTGGGTTAAGCGGCGAAGATGAAAGAGGGGGCGAATGACCTCTGCGGTTTCTATGACCAGCGTTTTTGCTCGAACCGACCGTTCTGCGATTGCCAGATGGTGGTGGACGGTTGATAAGCCGATGTTGGCGGCTTTGTTGACTTTGGTTGTTTTTGGTATGGCATTGGTGACCACGGCTAGCCCGCCAGTTGCTATACGCATCGGTGCGGATCATGCGCATTTCATTGTACGACACGCCGCCGCAATCGTCCCGATGTTATTGATTATGCTTGGAGTTTCCCTTTTATCTCACCGCTGGATTCGGCGTGTGGCGACAGTTATTTGTCTGGTGGGAATTGCCTTGATGGCTCTCGTCCCTTTTGTCGGTGTCGAAATCAAGGGGGCGCAAAGGTGGATTCATCTTCCCGGGATGTCTTTACAGCCTAGCGAATTTGTTAAGCCTACTTTTGCTATATTGTCGGCATGGATGATGAGTTACGGTAAGCAAAACCCCGGGTTCCCCGGGATGCTGGTGGCTTCAGGGCTTTGGCTTTTGGTTGCGTTTCTCCTTATGCTTCAGCCTGATTTTGGTATGACATTTGTTGTCACCTGCGTTTTTGCAAGCCAGATTTTTTTTGCCGGACTTCCTTTGCGCTACTTCTTATTCTTAATGCTTGCGGGGGCGGTCGGGGTTGTCGTGGTCTATTTCAGTTTCGATCACGTTCATAGCCGGATTGATCGTTTTTTGAACCCGCAAAGCGGAGACACTTACCAGATTGATAAATCTCTGGAAGCTTTTGCAAATGGAGGGCTTGTAGGGGAAGGTCCCGGGCAGGGTGTGGTTAAAAATTCTTTGCCAGATGGTCATGCGGATTTCATCTTTGCCGTAGCCGGAGAAGAGTTGGGGCTTTTATTTACCCTTATTATTATTGGTATTTATGGGTTTATCCTCTTGCGCGGCTTTAACCGTTTAATGGAGGCGGCGGATTTGTTCGCGGTTCTGGCTGCTGGAGGAATCCTCAGTATGTTTGGTTTACAGGCTTTTGTTCATATGGGGTCGAGTCTTGAATTGTTGCCCGCCAAGGGAATGACGCTTCCCTTTATCAGCTATGGGGGGTCTTCTCTTCTGTCAATGGGATTCGCCATGGGGATTGTGCTAGGCTTAACCCGTCGAGAGGGACGCTCTGGAATTGCCAAAGGGGGCTTAACGCTCAAAGTTCATCGCCCAAATCGAGAGGGGTAGGGGTCTTAGTCGGTAAAAATTGCTGCCTTCAAACGAGAATAATTGGGATCGTTCTTTTAACTTCTTGTTTCCTCCTGTATGATGAGAGTGCAAGTTACTTGAGGATTTTTATGGCTGGGTCACCCTTCCTGCGCTGTGCGGGGCGTGTTTTTTTGGGACTGGTATACGCGTTGTCTCTGCTAGGGGGCGGGGCGGTTTTGGCTGGTCCTCTGTCCGGCCCTGTCCTTGATCCGGCAACGGCAATTGGTCTTGTTCCTCACAAAGCTATCTATGATGTGCGGCTCAGTTCGGCCAAAACAGGGTCACAAGTTCTTGATATTCGAGGAAAAATGTTGTTCGAATGGAAACCTTCTTGCGAGGGATGGATCACAGACCATCGCTTTACGTTGGTTTATGACTATGCCGATACACCGGCCATGACCATTGACAGCGATTTTTCAACTTTTGAAGGTTTTGATCGTCAGAGTCTCAATTTTTCTTCCCGCCGAAGCAAAGATGGCGAAGTTTACGAGGAGCTCAGGGGAAAAGCAAATCTCGATCCTGTCAAAGGAAAGGGTGTTGCTCTTTATTCTCTTCCAGATGGGATCAGTTTTGATCTTGATAAAGCCATGCTTTTTCCCACAGGCCACACTATCGATTTGTTGGCTGCCGCAAAGGGGGGCAATCGGTTCATGCGCGGGATTGTCTTTGATGGCAGTGACGAGGTGGGCCCAGTTGAAATCAATTCTTTCATTGGCAAAAAAATCCCTTCGGGCCTTTCGACTGTTTCAACAGTTGCGGCGGCGAAAATTGATAAATCCTTGATTGGAGTTCCCGGGTGGGCGGTTCGTATGGCGTTTTTTCCCAATGCGGATACCGGAGCTCTTTCGGACTATGAATTGACAATGGATTTTTTAGAAAACGGAATCATTAGTGATATGAAAATAGATTACGCTGATTTTTCGGTCAGCCAGAAGTTGGTTGCCTTGGAAAAAATCAAAAGCGATCTGTGTAGGGAGTAAAAGAATACAATGAGTATGGAAAAAGAAGATTCGGGTGTCGCTCAAGTTTCTGCGAAAATCTCCCAAAAGGTCATGATTGTTGAAGATAACGATCTCAACATGAAGCTGTTTCATGATTTGTTAGAAGCTCACGGAATTGACACGATACAGGTTCGCGATGGTCGGCAGGTCTTGCCTTTGGCGCGGGAACACTCTCCTGACCTTATTTTGATGGATATTCAGCTTCCTGAGGTTTCTGGGCTGGACGTTACCAAATGGTTAAAAGACGAAGATGATTTGAAATCAATCCCTGTCATTGCGGTAACAGCCTTTGCCATGAAGGGGGATGAGCAAAAAATCAGGGAAGGTGGTTGTGAAGATTATATTTCCAAACCCATCTCGGTTGTTAAGTTCATGGAAACTGTTCAGAAGTATCTTAATCCTGTACAGGACCCGTAATTCTGTATTTTTTAGGCCTGCCCGCTTCAACTCTGGACCAGAAGATTTAGATGACTGCTCGCATTCTTGTTGTTGATGATATTTTTCCCAATGTGAAATTGCTCGAAGCCAAATTGGTCGCCGAGTATTACGATGTGGTAACCGCGCAAAGCGGAATGGAAGCTCTAGCCAAAATTGAAGAAGCCAAACCCGATGTGGTGCTGCTGGACGTGATGATGCCAGGTATGGATGGCTTTGAAGTCTGTCAGAAAATTAAGAGCAATCCGGCTACTGCGCATATTCCGGTTATTATGGTGACGGCTTTGACCGATTCGGAGGACCGGATTCGCGGATTGGAAAGCGGGGCAGATGACTTCCTTAGCAAGCCAGTCAATGACATTGCCTTGATGGCGCGGGTTCGTTCATCGGTTCGTTTGAAAATGACGGTTGATGAATGGAAAGCCCGCGAAAACACAGCCTCTCAATTCGGAGTCGGGGGAGAGAGCGGCGGGGTGATGGATCAACCCGTTGATAATGCCAGCATTCTTTTGGTTGAGGACTTGCCTTTTGAAAGCAACAAAATCAGGGACACGCTTATCCGCGATAACAATACAGTAGAGGTAGCAGAAACTGGAATGCAGGCGTTGCAACTGATCGCCCAGAACCAGTTTGATTTAATTATTGTTTCGTTGAATTTGAAGCATGAGGACGGTTTACGTTTTTGCTCCCATCTTCGTTCGAATGAGCGGACTCGCCTTGCCCCAATTGTGATGGTTGGTGGTGAAGAAGATATGCCGCGTATTGCTCATGGGCTTGAAATAGGTGCTCATGATTATTTGTTACGTCCCCTTGATCGGAACGAACTTTTGGCGCGGGTTCGCACCCAGATTCGCCGCAAACGCTTCCAAGAACGTCTTCGCACAAACTATGAAATGTCGCTTTCGGTGGCTTTGACAGATGCGCTGACTGGCTTATTCAACCGCCGTTATTTTGACGCCTATCTCCAAAAAATGTTGCAAACAGCAGAAGTGACCAAGAAGCCAATGGGGATTGTCTATATGGACATCGACTTTTTCAAAAAGGTCAATGATACCTATGGGCATACGGTCGGGGACGAAATTCTTCAAGGATTTGCCGCGCGGGTTAAAGACAGTTTGCGTTCTTTTGATTTGGTGGCCCGTTTGGGAGGCGAAGAATTTGTCGCTATCTTACCAGATACCACCGAAGACGTTGCTCAGATCATCGCCGAACGGCTTCGCCGCACTGTGGCCGAGAAACCTTTTCCGGTTAGCTCGCCGGAGGGAAAACTTTCCGTTACCTGTTCCTTTGGGGGGGTGGTCATTCAAGGGGAAGGAGCTTCGGTCCTGAATATCCAAGACGTATTGAAACGGGCGGATGACCAGTTGTATCAAGCCAAGAACGGCGGGCGAAACTGTGTCTATTTTGAAGGTAAGGGGCGTTTGGAACAAACCCCTGTCGCTGAGCGATCTTTGCCGCCTTCTGAATAACGTAACCCATAAAAAAGGCTTCCGAGAGGAAGCCTTTTGAACAAGGGCGGACCCCAGAGGCCGTCTTATTTTTTGTGCGGAGGCATTTTCTTTTCTTCGAACAAAACATGGCAACCTTGTTTGCCAGTTTCCGGATTGATGGCCCGCGGATCATACTTGCGGAAGCTCATTTTCTCGGTAATGTTTTTCGGGTTTTTCTTAATGTAATAAGTAAAGCCCGTCGAGTTGCCGTTGGAATTTTTACCCGAGCTAATCAGGCGAACTTTAACAATTGAAACTTTTTTAGCCATTTTCAGGTCCTTTAAGCATGGAATTCAGAGCGACAAAATAAGGATTTCGCAGGGCTTGTCAAGAAAATATATCAGGAATTTTTTAGTTGAGTACTTTACCTAAAGCAATCTCCCGAGAATTGTTTTTCATAATTTTATTAAAAAGTCTAACGAGATTTGCGGCAAGGGGATTCCTTATAAGTAAAATCACAATAGTCGGCAAGGTCCTGACAGTCTTCAATCGTTACAGTTCGGTTGTCTGTTTTAACGCCGACGTCCTCCAATTTGGCAAGAGCCCGTGAAAATGTTTCGGGTTTGATGTTTAACCGCGCCGAGACAATGGCCTTGTCGTAGGGAAGCACAACAGTTTTAGGCCCTTTTTCGGACTCGCCGCTGCTCGCGCAAAATTTCAAAAGAAAGGCCCCCACACGTTGAGGAGCAGAGCGCGAGGTCAATTGCTCCAATTGCTGAATAAGATGGTGTTGCCGTGCCGAAACTGCCCCCAACATACTCAGGGCGAAGTGGCTGTCTTCCTCGATTTTATGAATGAAGAAACTGCGTGGAATCGTAATCAACTCGGAATCTTCTACGGCTCTTGCACAAACTGGATAGATGTGTTCCTCACTGAAAACAGCGGCTTCGGCGAATGACTCCCCGGGTCCAAAGACATGGATAATTGATTCGTGGCCACTGATGGAAACGCGGTATAATTTTATCCACCCCTTCACCACAACAAACAAAGATGTTGCCGGATCTCCCATCGAGAACAAATCACTTCCCTTGCTCAGCTTCCTTTCCTGACAGCATCCTTTTAATTCCTCAATCACACCCAGAGAAACGCCCCGAAAGAGGGCGGTGTTTTGAATGATTTTGGTTATGTCCATGCTTATCGCCTTTTTCGTAGTGAATCTGTTCCGCAAAGGGGGACAAAATAACCGAACAAAAACGATAGCGGTTTGATCTGGATCAAGTCAGGCTGATTCAGGTTCGGGCATTATGGGGCACAAGAACCACTCCGAGCCTAGTCGTCCTAAGTTCCTTTCAGAATATGGCGGGTAGGCCGGGGTCGCGTATGGAAACGTCGCGGCCTCCCGAATTTGGAAAGGAGTTAAACTGTGGTGACTCAAGGACTAAGCGATGGCTTTGGCCGCCGCTTTCCGTATCTGCGGCTTTCGGTAACGGATGTCTGCAATTTTAAGTGTGCCTATTGTCTGCCTCACGGCTACAAAAAGGCGGACGGCCCCTCTTTTCTGACAAGGCAGGAACTGACTCGCCTCGTGAGGGCGTTTGTCGGTCTTGGCGTTTGGAAAGTTCGCCTGACTGGTGGAGAGCCAACCCTTCGTGAAGATTTTCTGGAGCTTGTCCAAGATATTCGTGGAATCGAAGGCATTAAAAACATTGCTTTTACTACCAACGGGTACCGGTTGCCTCAGCGTGCGGCAGAGTACTACGCTGCCGGATTGCGAGCGATCAATATCAGTATTGATTCTTTGCAGCGAGAAAATTTCCACAGCATTACTGGACATGATCGTCTGTTGGAAGTTACGGATGGTGTGGAGGCAAGTCTTGAGGCAGGTTTTGAATCCGTCAAAATAAACACGGTGCTGCTCAAGGGAATGAACGATCAAGAGTTAGGAGACTTTATTGAGTTTGTAAAAACAAGACCTATCTCGCTTCGCTTTATTGAGCTCATGCAAACCAGAGACAACAAATCCTTTTTCGACGCGCATCATTTGTCAGGCGAGACGCTTGTTCGCTTTCTGCAAGAACAAGGGTGGGTTGTGGCTTTGCCCAAAGAGGGAGCTGGCCCTGCAGTTGAGTTTGTTCACCCAAACAGCATGGGGAAAATCGGTTTGATTGCCCCTTACTCAAAAGATTTTTGTAAGACTTGCAATCGTCTTCGCGTTTCATCTCGTGGAGATTTGCATTTGTGCCTTTTTGGAGAGGGCGGAATTTCTTTAAGAGATTATTTGCAAGAAGATCGGCAGATAGATCTTCTTCAAGAGCGTATTTTTTCTTTATTGTCCTATAAACGAAGTACCCATTTTCTTGCCCAAGGGGATAGCGGCTCTACTTCTCATTTGGCCGCCATAGGAGGGTAGTCATGGCTAGACACATCATAAAATTGTCTATAGAGGGAGGACCAGAATCCCGTTTCAGAATGATTGATGTCGGGCCAAAGCGGCCAACGCGTCGATGTGCCATTGCTGTTGGAAAAATCTTCATGGGGCATGAGGCTTATGCGAGGGTAAAATCAGGGACGTTGCCAAAGGGAGACGTTCTCTCTCTTGCGGAGGTTTCTGGAATTTCTGGAGCCAAGGCAGCTTCTTCTTTGATTCCGATGTGTCACCCTCTCCCCCTCGATCAGGTGAGCGTTTATTGTGTACCAGATGACAACGAAAAATGCGTAACGGTTTATTGTCAAGCCATCGCCTTTGCCAAAACGGGCGTTGAGATGGAGGCCTTAAGCGGTGTCAATATGGCGTTATTGACGATTTGGGATTTAACCAAAGGCATAGACCCCGTCTTGCAAATTTCAGACATACGTTTGCTGCTCAAAACGGGCGGGAAAAGTGGAGTGTGGGTTCATCCCAAAGGGCTTCCAGATTGGCTTGAAAATCAGCTTCCGTCCCAAAGGCCTTTGAACAATCGAAAAGTTTGCGTTCTGGTTATGAGTGATCGCGCCTCAAACGGAGATTATGAGGACAAATCTGGAAAGATACTGGTGGAATCTCTTGAGCAAGCTGGAGCAAGCGTTGAAGGCTATCAAGTTATTCCTGATGAGCCTGATAAAATCGGCGAGGTTATCAAACAAATTTGTAATAAAGACCAGCCAGATTTGCTTCTTGCTTCTGGTGGAACAGGACCCGGGCCACGGGATGTAACACCAGAGGTGCTTGCCAAAATATGCGAGAAAATGCTGGATGGGCTGGGAGATTATTTGAGGGCAGAAAGTCAGCATTTCACAGATACGGCGTGGCTTTCCCGTATGACCGCAGGCATGATTGGACAAACTCTTATTGTCGCACTTCCCGGGAGCCCTAAAGCTGTTCAAGAATGTTGGGAAATAATTCGTCCCTTTATTGGAGACGCTCTCGAGAAAATAGCCAAACAAGGTTTCTCTCAAAAAGGATAGATAGGAAATGTTGGTAAAAATAAAATCATACGGCACTTTCCGGCGGATCAGCGAAACTTTTGATCTTGAAATTCCAGAAAGATCAACAGTTGGGCAGCTTAAAACACTCATGAGTCATCAGCTTCAAGGTCAAGATGTGCTGCTTGTTTTTGACTCTGTGTTGGCCAATAACCAAAGAATTCTTTCCGATGAGGATATCGTGAACGCGGAAGATGATTTGTCTATTCTTCCGCCAGTTTGCGGAGGGTGACATGAAGAAAAATATTTGTGTTGAGATACTTGAAACGGAGCTTAGTCTTGAAAAAGCTTATGCCTTTGTAAGAGACCCCGCTCATGGAGCGGTTGATATTTTTGTTGGGACGGTCAGAAACAACCACTTGGGAAAAGAGGTTACGGGGCTTTCTTATGATGTTCATCCGACCTTGGCGCATCAAGCTGCGCAGGTGATTTGTGAAGAGGCAATTCACCAATGGCCGGAAGCAAAAATTTACTTTGCTCATTACAAAGGCGAACAAAAAATTGGTGAAATGAGTGTTGTTATTGCGGTTAGCTGCGCTCATCGTGAAGAGGCCTTTGCGGCTTGTCGCTATATCATTGAGGAGATCAAAAGGCGGATGCCTATTTGGAAGAACGAGCATTACCAAGATGAAAAAAGCGCATGGCTTTCTGGATCGTCCCTCGTAAAAGATCAAAGCGAAAAAATCCGCGAGAGAAAAAGTGCTTATTGCTAAACCATATAGGATCGGCATTCTCCTCGCCGGAGGAAAATCTTCTCGTATGGGAGAAAATAAAGCCTTTTTGGAATTTCAAGGCGAAAAATTTATTGATCGCATGGTAAGAATCTTATCTGAAACAGGCGTGGATGAGGTCTTCGTAAGTGGAGACTTTGAAAAATATCAATGTATTCCAGATAAAATCTCAAACAAATTTGAGGGCCCTGCAGCAGCAATCTCTCATTGTCTTGAAAAGATTGAGAAAGATTGCCATGCCCTCTTTGTGCCCATTGATATGCCGTTTTTGACCGTTGACTGTTTGAAGGTTTTAATGGATTCTGAAGATGGAGCTTTCTTCAGTGGGTTTCCCCTTCCGGCGTTCTTAAAAAGAACAGAGAGGGTGGAAGAAAGCCCCAAGAACGTGCGTGAGTTACTAATAAGATTGGGAGCTCGGCCCATTGAACTCCCTAAAAAATATGAACAGGATATGTTGAACATAAACACTCGAGAAGAGTGGCGGGAGGCCTTAAAAAATGAAACTGAAAATCGGAGAGCAAGAGTTTATATTCAAGATTAGTGAAGAAGAATTATACAGTCTGCGTGCTGGAAAAACTTTGCGCTTGGGAGTTATGGTTTCCTGTGTGCCCATTGATGTGGTGGCGGCTTGCTCTGAAAAAGTGGACCACATGACTCTTAAAATAAACGCCGAAGCATCTAACGTGAATCTGCGTTTGCTTATCCCTCCTCGGGAAGCTGAAAAGTTAGAAGCCATGGGGCGTAGCCGAGAGGGCGTTTCTTGTTCTCAGGACAAGGGGCCAGCCATATCTTTACAAGTGGACTATCTGAAAGATTCACGGCGACAAGAAGCAGCTTAGGACTCTTTCTATTCTTCGTCCTGCCACGATATATAGCCGCCGACTAGGTTATAGAGGTTGACGCATCCCTTGGCTTGAAGGATTTGTGCTGCCCTCAAGCTGCGTGCTCCAGAGCGGCAGTAGAGGATTGTGGCATTATCACGGGGAAGGACCGTTGGTATTTCCTCGGAAAGGATTAGGGAAGAAAGGGGCAAATGAGCAGCTCCTTCAATATGGCCTAGATCCCATTCTTCTTGTTCTCTGACATCTATAAAGAAAGCATTTTTCATCTGTTTGGCTTGTTGGACTGTCACTTCCCGAATGAGGGTGCAGTTTTGGGAAGGGCTTTCAAGTTTTATCTTCTCTGAGGGCAGGGAACAAACAGGACAGAGAGGATTTTTATGCAAGGTTCTCAAAGAAGTCTCCATAGTTCGCGTGTCAATGGTCCATAATTTTCCGATCAACGGAGAAAAACTTTCATGGCCAACGATGAGCTGGATGGTTTGCATGGCTTGTGTAACGCCAACAAGACCAGCAACAGAGCCAATGACTCCCGCTTCGGCACAATTCTGCACAGAAGCCTTGGGAGGAGAAGGGTACAGGCACCGATAACAGGGCCCATGCTCCGCACCGAAAACGGAGACTTGGCCATCAAACCCTTGAATGGCTCCATAGACCAGAATTTTTCTATTTTTTATGACGGCATCGTTGATAAGAAATTTTGTAGAAAAATTGTCTGTGCCATCTACGATAATGTCATAGTTTTTTATTGAAGATTCTATGTTGTCTTTGTTCAGACTCTCAGGAAATACCTCAAGGCGAATGTCTGGATTCAAGGATTGAAGACGAAGCTGTGCCGCTTCGGCCTTATTTTTTCCAACATCTTGTGCCGTGTACAAAATTTGTCTTTGCAAATTGCTCTCATCGACCTTGTCAAAATCAGCAATGCCAATTTTTCCCACGCCAGCGGCTGCCAAGTATAACAAGGCAGGGGATCCAAGCCCCCCAGCCCCTATGCAAAGAACCGAAGCTGCCGAAAGTTTAGACTGTCCCAACTCTCCAATTTCAGGGAGGATTATTTGCCGTTGATACCGATTGAGTGTCACGAACTTGGTTCCTGATGATCTGGCAAAAAGGGAATCTAATTCCGAGAAGGGCAGCTATAGGCTTTGCCGGTCAGAGTATATTTATTCCCTTTTTCTACGGGTTGGCCAATAACAACGGCATTTGCTCCTAAGCGAAGCGCCGATTCTTTGGCAAGCTCTATCAGTTTGTCGCGCGTCGTTTCTGTGAAAACTCCGAAATAGGGAGCTTCGCTGTAAACATTGCCTTTTTCTTTGCAGGGTTGCTCTAAGCCAGCGGGAATGACGTTAACAACCTCGGGGTCATAATCTGTGACGCAGGCGGACAAAAGAACGCAAGTCATAGCGGAATAGAAAAAAAGTTTCATAGGTCAAAATTCCTTTCGGGAGTACTTACCTTGTATAAACCAGTGATTGGTCCTATAACATTCCTTCGAAACTAGGGCAAACTCGGGGAATGGGTCAAGGTTCAAATGGCAGATCGGGACTATGAAGGAAAAAAGAATCTGGAAATCATGGATGAGGCTGTTAATTACAACAGGTTCATTTTGTCGGAGATTATGGCTGTTTTCCCGAATCTTGGGAGCAGGATACTTGATTTTGGAGCCGGACGGGGTGTCTTCGCCAAGGCCATGAGAGAGCAGGGTTATCAAAATATCATGTGCTTGGAGCCAGACCCTTTGTTCCGACAAGACCTTCAAGATAATGGGTTTGTGGCGGTTCAGTCAATGGAAGATATTCCAGATAACACGCTGGACGGGATCTATGCGATCAATGTCCTAGAACATATTTCAGAGCATGAGGAAATTGTTCGGTCATGGTTTTATAAACTCAAAGGCGGTGCAAAGTCTTATGCCTATGTTCCCGCCTTCCAGTTCTTGTGGTCCGATCTTGATACACAAGTTGGTCATGTTCGGCGGTATAACCGGAAGGGCCTTGAATCCCTGTTCGGGAAGAATGGCTTCTTGCTTGAGCAATGTTCTTATGCCGATTCAGCAGGGATTCCAGCAACCCTTTACTTGAACTTGTTCAAGAGAGGGACAGGAGAAATCAGTTCCTCAATGGTTCGTCTTTATGATCGGTATTTCTTCCCACTGAGTCGGATGGCAGACAAGGCTTTTCGGTATGTTGCAGGAAAGAATGTTCACCTGACGGCTCAGAAGCCACCACAAACCTAGCAAACAGCCAGTCAAGAACCATAAGCGAAGGAAGTCCTGCGGCGAGGATAAGCGGCCCCCATGCGGCGGACAGATAGCGTGAGACGGCTATACAGCTAAGGCCGATAAGAAGCGTGTATCCTTGCATGAACAAAGAGGCAAGGAAAATAGGCTTCCAGTTTTCCGGCATCGCGGCACTTCCCCGCCAGAGTGTAAGAAAGACTCCGCCTATAGAAACAAGAAGAGTTGCGGCTCCTATGAACAATATCCCGCTGCGAATAAGAAATTGAAGCAGGCTAGGTTCTCTTTCGTCAAAAATAATCCATGAACCAAAGTCATGATAGAGGGCGTTCTTTAGGTAAGAAAAGGGATATTCTTTTATGTATGCCTTGCCTGTCTCGAACATAAAAGATTCAACGCTGTGGGTGTTTGCTTCGGCAGCTCCTTGACGCAAGCGTTCGGGAGGGTAGCGGTACTGCGCCCAGCCTTCTATGTCTCGATAAGTATTAAAACGATTGAAGCTGTTTGGAATGTCCTTGAGGGAGTCCAATTTTGGCCGCATGACCATTTGCAGGTCTTTGCCAAACTCCGGCGCGGGGTATTGCGCAGGAGGAGGCTGGTCCATCATAGCAGATTTTGCGAAAAGGGTGATCCCAAGTAAATCATTCTTATTCGGGCCATGATGGCGTTCGTGAATA
>JAGOQV010000013.1 GCA_018063145.1 Alphaproteobacteria bacterium | reverse complement strand
TTGAATTATTATTAACTGTGTCATCAGAAAGGAATAATAATATGATAAGCGCGTCTCCTGAATTCAATTTTTCTTCCAGTTTTACTCAGGCTGTGGCTCAGGCGGTCAGGGATTTTGCGGAAAATAAAGCTCCGCAGATCAAGCGAGAAATGATGCGTCCCGGGCATTCGGCTCTGACACGCGAGATTTGCTGGGGGCGAGGAGAATGGCGCGCGTTAAATCTGATCGGAGCAGGGGCCAACGATCATGAGCAAGCAGGGAGTATTCCCCCGATTATATATGCGGCGTGCCATGATCGGTATCATACGATTCTTGCTCTAGCCGGAAAAGGAGTGGACCCAAACCAAGAATATGCGGGAAGCTCCCCGCTTCATTATGCTATTTTCATGGGAAAACTGGAAGCGGTTAAGGCTTTGTTGACGGCAGGGGCAAATCCCAATCAGGAAAACGATTCCGGCCTGACCCCTTTGCAAATGGCGCAGTGGTGCGCGAAGGATGCCCATGCGTCTAATCTTGAAGGAGGCGAACTCTCCATGCAACAGCGCAGTCCTATTGCCGCGCAGTTGTTGCAGGCCGCGAGGGATAGGGCTGCTGTGGATGCAACAACGCAGGAAGCTTTAATTCCCGCTTATCAGTAGCGGGTGCGTTTTGGTCGTCACCCCCGCTTTTAGGCGGGGGTCATGGCGTATTGAGTGCAGCGGAGCTGCACAAGGTTCTGGATCCCGTGTGTGCTAGCGTCCTACGGACGCGCCCACGGGATGACGGGGGGAGGGATGACAAGTCTACTCTTCAGGTATATACTCGGCTCATCATGCAAAGACCTTATAAAGACAAATCCCCCGTTATTCATCCGACTGCCTTTATCGCCGAAACAGCCGCTATTATTGGCGATGTCACGATAGGGGAGGACAGCGGAATCTGGTACGGTTGTACCGTGCGCGGCGATGTGAATGACATTAAAATAGGAGCCCGAACCAATATTCAGGATGGAACGGTGATTCATGTCTCTTCTACCACACAAGGAACCTATATCGGGGATGATGTGACGATTGGGCATCTTGCTTTGATCCATGCCTGTACGATTGGCCATCGGGCTTTCATCGGAATGCAAGCCTGCGTCATGGATGAGGCCGTGGTTGAGGAGGAAGCAATGGTGGCAGCCGGAGCGTTGGTCACCCCTAGCAAGCGGATTCCCAAGCATCAATTGTGGGGAGGTCGGCCAGCGCGGTATATGCGTGATCTGACCCCAGAAGAGATTGTCTATCTGAAGCATTCCGCCGATCACTACGCCAAGCTGGCAAAGGCGTATAGGTAACGTCTTTACTCGGCCTTTTTCATCACATAGCGGCCCGGGGCGGGTTCGATTGCTTTCAGTTTCCCGTCTTTGCTAGGACTGCGGGCTGGAACTTTCGGGCCAGAGGTTTCCTTGATCCATGTCGCCCAGTTGGTCCACCAAGACCCATCACGCTGTTGAGCATTTTTCAACCATGTTTGGGCGTGGTGGCGTTCGTCAATCGTGTCGTTCTCCCAGTAGTGGTATTTATTTGCAGCAGGAGGGTTAACCACTCCGGCAACATGGCCTGAGGCAGAAAGCACGAATTTCTTTTTGCCGGAAAACAGCATCATCCCTTCATAGGTCGCCTTCCACGGGGCAATGTGGTCTTCTTTGGTGGAAATGAAATAGACCGGAGTTTTAATTTTGCGCACGTCAATGGGGACGTTGTTGATTTTAATCCCGCCGGCCTTTGCCAATAAATTGTCACGATACATATTGCGCAGGTAGTAACTGTGCATAGTGGCCGGCATATTGGTTGAATCATCGTTCCAATACAGAAGATCAAAGGGGAATGGTTCTTTGCCCAGCATATAGTTGTTGACGACAAACGACCAGATCAAGTCATTGGCACGGAGCATACTAAACGTATTGCGAAGATTGCTTCCTTCCAAGTAGCCTTTGATTCCCATTTTTTCATCAAGAAATTTGAGTTGCTCATCATCAACGAAAATACTCAAGTCTCCGGCATCCGAGAAGTCAATGAGGGTGGTCAAAAGTGTCGCCGAGGCAATTTTATTTTCAAGTCCGGCAGAGGAAATATAGGCCATCGCAGCGGTGAGGAGTGTCCCGCCGATACAATAGCCGATGACATTCATTTTCTTCTCACCCGTGGCTTTGGTGACAGCGTCCATTGCCTCAAACAGCCCTTCCTCAATGTAGTCGGTGAACGTCTTTTGGGAGAGTTTTTTATCGGGGTTGACCCATGAAATAATAAAGACGGTATGTCCTTGATCCACAGCCCATTTAACGAAGGAATTATCAGGGCGCAGGTCAAGGATGTAATATTTGTTGATCCACGGAGAGACAATCAAAAGAGGGGTTTTGTAAACCTCCTTTGTTGAGGGGGCGTATTGAATGAGTTGCAACAATTCATTTTCGAAGATGACATCCCCGGGGGTCAAGGCCAGATTTTTCCCAACTTTGAACGCTTGATAATTGGTTTTGCTGATTTCCAGCTCTCCCTTGCCGCGTTCAAGATCTTCGGCCAGATTTTCCAAGCCTTTTAGGAGGTTTTGTCCGTGAGAGTTGATGGTCTCACGAATGACTTCGGGGTTCGTCATGGCAAAATTGCTGGGGGCAATCGCATCGACAAATTGGCGCGTGTAAAAATCCAATCGCGCCTTGTCCTGCTGTTTCAGCCCTTTGGTGTTGTGGATGGATTTTTTCATCCATTCCGAGGTGAGCAAGTAAGATTGTCTTAGAAAGTCGAAAACCATATTTTCTTTCCAGAGCGGGTCACGGAATCGCCGATCGCCTTTGTCGGATTCGGCAATGTCCTTGCCGTGTTCATCCCCCATAAATCTGCGCCCCATTTCGTGAACCAAGAGGGCCATATTCTGCCAGTACTCCATCTGGAGATTCATAAAGTTTTGCGGGTTCTGAAAAGAGTTTTGCCAGAAACTCATCAAAACAGGGTGTAGGTTGTAAGGGTCCCAGTTCTTTTGCGCGAGGTCTTCCCCCTGTTTTTCCGCATAACCCTTCATGAGGGGAGAAAGCCTCTCCAGAATCTCCCGCATCTGCTGGTTGAAAGAAAACGGGTCGAATCCCTCGGGTTGTTCGGGGGAAGAGGAGGGGGGCAGGGAGGTGGGGGACGGGGTTTTGGTCATGGAATTGGTCTCGAATCGCTCTAAAATCAATAATAACAGTGCACTAGAGCGAAAAAAAATGCAATTCCACGCGAAAATCTCTAATACTTGCTTGGAATCACAGTTTGCGCCACGATACGGGCGTAATTTAGAGGAACCTTGACGTGCGTATTTCCTACTTCTTTTTTGCTGCAATCGTTTTCCCGATTTTGGGCGGGGGGTTGTCTGGCTGTGCGCCGATAACGTCTCTTGCAAGTTCTCCAAAAATTGAATCAGCTCCGCCTATGTTTTCTTTGCTGGATTTGGGACGTCGTCTTTCGGATGGTGGGGTTGATATTTTTGATCCTTGGGTTCCAACTTTGACAGTTCCCGCTTTGCCCGAGAAGCCTCACGGAATACAATTCAATATTCCCAAACACGAATCCATGATTATTCGTGACCCTCGCGTGACGGTTTACTCGTTGCTGGGGTTTGGAGAAATTTTCTCAAGTGAGCCCAAAATTGATGAGCCGCCGGAAATGTTGATGGATACACCTTCCCTGACAGGATTTGATAGGGGAGGCATGATTGAAGAGGAAGTTCTGCCCCCATGAAAACACTGAGAATTGCCGTTGCCGGACTTGGGAATGTTGGGCTGGGGGTCTTATCTCTCTTGAGGGCCAATCGTGATGTGATTGCTTCGCGGACCGGATGCTTCCTTGATGTTGTGGCTGTCTCGGCCAGAGACCGCACAAAAGATCGCGGCATTTCTTTTGATAACATGAAATGGCTGGATCACCCTTCGCTGCTAGCGGAGTTGCCGGAAGTTGACGTTGTGGTTGAAGCAATCGGTGGAGAGAATGATCCGGCTCTCTCTCTCGTTCAAAAAGCTTTGGCCGCTGGAAAAGACGTGGTGACGGCCAATAAAGCCTTACTTGCTCATCATGGAAAGGATCTCGCTTGTGCTGCAGAAAAAGCAGGCAAAAGCCTCAAATTTGAAGCGGCAGTTGCCGGAGGGATTCCTCTTATCAAGATGCTGCGTGAAGGTCTTGCGGCAAACAGAATTTCCGGTTTGTACGGCATTTTGAACGGAACGTGCAATTACATCCTAACAAGCATGGAGGCTTCGGGGCGGAGTTTTGGGGATGTTCTTAGCGAAGCCCAGAAACAAGGCTATGCCGAGGCCGACCCTACGCTGGATATTGACGGGGGAGATACGGCGCACAAGCTCTGCCTTTTGACCAGTCTGGTTTTCGGTGTGTCGCCGGATCTGCCGGAACTCTCGGTCCAAGGGATTCGCCGCGTTTCTTTGGCCGATATTCGGGCGGCATCTGAACTGGGATATTCGATCAAACTTCTTGGCTGCGCGTTTCAAGAATCTGGAGGAGAAATTTTTCGCTTTGTTGGGCCAGCGATGGTCCCGCTTGCTTCTCCTTTATCTCACGTCACAGGAGCGATGAATGCCGTTTCAATGATGGGAGATTTTATCGGTCCGTCCTTCATCGAAGGGAAGGGGGCCGGAGCAGGACCAACGGCTTCGGCGATTGTGGCTGATCTGATTGATCTGGCTATGGGGCGCAAAACCCCTGTTTTTGGCCTTCCGGTGGCCAATTTGCAAAAGGCTTCGTGGGCAAGCGTTGCGGCGTGGGGCGGAAAATTCTTCCTCAGGGTTGAGGTAAAAGATCAAGTCGGTGTCATTGCCGATTTGGCAAAAATTTTGCGTGATGAAGGGATTTCAATTGAAACTCTGGTTCAAAAAGCGCAAGCCGTGAACCAGCCTGTTGTTGTCCTCATCACCACCCATGACACAACATGGGGACAGATTGATTTGGCGATGGCACGCGTTGGGCAACTGGGAAGCGTTGCCGGTCCGCCTTTGGTGTTACCTATGCTGAATATTTAGAGCGAACAAGGAGAGTATATAATATGCAACAGCCAGCCAAAACTCCTCCATCTTTCGGAGCAGACCCTCATTCTATGGATCGCAGCTTGACTTTGGAGGCTATTCGGGTCACCGAGGCCGCCGCTCTTGAAGCTTCCATGCAAATTGGACGCGGTGACGAAAAAGAAGCCGATCGCGCCGCCGTCGATGCGATGCGCAAAGCCCTGAATACATTGGATATTCAAGGGCGCGTGGTGATAGGGGAAGGCGAACGTGATGAAGCTCCGATGCTCTATATTGGCGAAGAAGTCGGAACAGGGGAGGGGCCTTTGGTTGATATTGCCCTTGATCCGCTCGAAGGAACAACCATTACCGCGAAGGGGGGACAAAACGCCCTTGCGGTTCTCGCTATTGGAGATCAGGGAAGTTTTCTCCATGCCCCAGATGTTTATATGCAGAAACTGGCCGCCGGACCGGATGTTGATTTAACCCCTGATGATTTTGACGCGCCTATCGAAAAAACTTTGCAGAAAGTAGCCTCAGCCAAGTTGATGGATGTGCGCGATTTGATGGTGTGTATTCTGGACCGCCCACGCCATCAAGCTCTGATCCAGTCGGTGCGTGATGCTGGAGCGCGGATCATGCTCATTCAAGACGGGGATGTTAGCGCGGTGATTTCCACAGCAGACCCCGACAGAGGGATTGACCTTTATGTTGGGACAGGGGGAGCCCCAGAAGGCGTTCTCGCGGCCGCCGCTTTGCAATGTATGGGGGGAAATATCCTCGGGAGGCTCGTTTTTCGCAATGACGGAGAGCGGGCACGGGCGGAAAAAGCCGGAATTCGTGACCTCAACCGCATTTATACTCTGAATGATCTCTCGCGCGGCGATAATGTTATGTTCGCCGCAACGGGCGTGACCGAAGGCACGATGTTGCCCGGGGTTCGGAGATTCTCGGGCGGGGCGATTACCCATTCAGTGGTTATGCGTTCTAAATCAGGGACCATTCGCCGGATTGAATCGCGTCACGATTTCAAACGTAAGCCCGTATAAGTATAAGCGCGATGGGATCTCTGGCTCTTCAGGTTGAGCGTTCTATCATGCAGGCAAGGTGGGTTTTCCCTCCGGCGCAGGATCAGATGGTTCAACAGATGATGGACCGTCTGGGGCTTCCCGAAGTTGTAGCAAGGTTATTGGCAACACGCGGCGTTCCCTTTGAGGGCGTGGAAACCTATCTGAACCCTAAGCTATCGCGGGATTTTCCCGATCCTTTTCGCTTGGCAGGGATGGCTGAATTTTCTGAATATTTGGCCGAGGCTATTATTCAGAAACGTAAAATAGCTGCCTTTTGCGATTTCGATGTGGACGGGTCCACTTCGGCTGCGGTGCTGAAGAAATTCTTCCGCCATTTGGGAGTGGATATTCAGCTTTATATTCCTGACCGCATGACCGAAGGTTATGGACCAAACAGCAAGGCCCTTGCTGAACTCAAGGCGCAGGGGGTGGAAATTGTCTTGATGGCTGATTGCGGAACCACAGCGTTTGATGTGATTGCGCAAGGCCGAGAAATGGGGCTTGATATTTGCGTGTTCGATCATCACGAACAGGGCGAGTTCTTGCCAGAGGCCAACCACATTATCAACCCAAAGCGTCAGGATGACACCAGCGGCTATGATATGCTGGCCGCTGTGGGAGTTACGTTTCTGGCGTGCGTGGCTGTCAATGCCGCCTTAAGAAACCGAGGGTATTACGCAGATCAGGGCATTGAAGAACCTCCGCTCAAATCTTGGCTGGATGTTGTGGCTTTGGGGACTGTGTGTGACATGGTCCCCTTGACGGGCCCCAACCGTCTCTTGGTGAGGGCTGGATTTGCACAAATGGCCAAGCAGGAAAACATAGGGCTGAAAGCTTTGTGTGAAGTCGGCCAAGTGAAAGCTCTTCCCAGCCCAGACGATGCGGGCTTTATTCTGGGACCACGGATCAATGCCGGATCTCGCGTCCATCAGGCGGATTTGGGAGCGCGGCTTCTTTCTTGCGAAGAGGAGGAGGAGGCCAAAAATCTGGCGTGGTTGCTGAATGACTGCAACACCAAACGCCGCGAAATTCAAGCGGACATGATGCGTGAGGCCATCGCAATGGTCGAACGGGACCGCTTGCACGAAAAACCAATCATCCTGATTGCCGATCCATCATGGCACGTTGGGCTGAATGGATTGGTCGCGGGCCAGATCAAGGAAAAATACGGCAAGCCAACCTGCTGTGTGGCCTTTACGGCTGGTCTTGATGGCCAGTTAGAGGGAAGAGGCTCGGGCCGCTCTGTCGCAGGGTTTAATCTCGCGGCTCTGTTTATGGCCGCAAAAGATCAAGGCTTGCTCCTTAAAGGCGGTGGGCACGCTATGGCGGCGGGGTTTACCGTCTTGCCAGACAGGATGGACGAGCTGTACCAATTTTTCTGTGAAGAAGCAGAAAAAAACTCGACCGGAGAATATCTTGTCAGTGAGGAATTGGTGGATGGAATCGTCAGTGTTCGGGGCGTAAAACCTGATTTTGTACGCTTGCTTGAAAATAATGTTGGCCCGTTTGGACAGGATAACCCCGAACCGCAATTCGTTCTTCCATTTGTGAAGGTGAACAGTGCCGATGTCGTGGGCAGTTCTCATGTGCGTTTGTTTGCTTCGGATATGGAAGGCGGCGGGCGAATCAAGGCCATCGCTTTCCGGTCTGTGGACACGCCGCTCGGAGATTTATTGCTGAGCCGAGGAAACGGGGGGGCTTTGCACCTTTTGGGGCAGTTCAAAATCAATCAATGGAACGGGACAGAATCCGTGGAATTCTTGATTGCCGACGCGGCCTTGGCCGGTTAGAGCTGAATTTACAGTTAGACTTGTTGCAAAAGTCCTAGGACTCGTCATTCCCTGAATTTTTTGATAGAAAAATTCTAAGGGAATCCAGAAATATTAGTCTGTTCTGGATCGCCCTAGAATTTGTCTTCCGCCAAATTCGGGCGATGACAGACTTTTGCAATCTCGCTGCACTCAATACGCCAGACCCCCGCCTGAAGCGGGGGTGACGGTTGGGGGGATGGGCAGAGGGATAAGTTGTTATAGGCTTGGCTATAGAGCCCCAAAACCCTAGAGAAACAGAGGGTTTTAAGATGTTTAATAAAAATGAAAAAATCCTCTTGATCTCCTGCCCCATAACCTAGTATATAGGCGGCTGTTATTTATCGGCCTTGTTCCCTTCGTCTAGAGGCCCAGGACACCTCCCTTTCACGGAGGTAACACGGGTTCGAATCCCGTAGGGAACGCCACTCTTCTTCTTTCGCAGCCGGAGATATTATTTTTCATAATTTTTTAGTGTTTTTACTGTGGTGGTTTCGCCATTCATGAAGCTTGCGCAAAAAACCGGATACCTTAAACTCGGCCCTGATGAAGGGGCCTCAATCCCCTTGGTTGTTGAAATCATAGTCCGAGTTCCTTGAGGGTTCTCTGGCTGTTGCGAGAGGTTTAATGAATCGAGTTGCAACCCTGAAGTTAAAATGTTCTAGTTGCTTTAGATTTGAATATTATCGGTAAGAAATTTTGAGGTTCAAAATGAAAAGGTACTTGCTTCTGAGTTGCGTGACAATGCTCTTGACATCCTGCATGACAGCGCAGGAACACGCCCAGCAAGTAAACTCGGCTCAAGGTGAAAACCTGACAGTAGGCAAGGTGCAAAGCCAAATCAGAAAAGGAATGTCAGGTGGTGAGGTCGCCGAAGTTCTCGGGTCTCCTAATGTTGTTTCCACCGATGAAAATGGGAGAGAGGTATGGATATACGACAAAATATCTACATTGAAGGTGGTTTCTGCCAGCAGTGGCGGCCTCATTTTGGGGGCTGCAGGTGTAGGAAATGCAATTGGGGCAGTCGGTGGTGGGGGGTTTAATTCCGCCGCAGGTGCCAGCTCCACTTCTCAGAGAACGCTGACAGTTATCATCAAATTTGATGGTAATCACAAAGTCAGAGACTACGCATATCATTCATCCAGCTTCTAAGTTAAAGGAATAAAATAGTATGAAGGTTCAAGGTTTTCGAGTCGTATTCTTGTTATCTTTGTGTGCGATTTTGTTATCAGCATGCGTACAGACGGTACCCAAGGATGCTCTTACATTCACACCTGAAGGTCTCAAAAACAGGCAGCTTCAAACAAAAAGATTTGAAACGGGTAATGAAAAGAAATTACTTTCTGCAGGTGCACAGGTTCTGCAGGACATGGGTTTCGCAATTGAAGAGAGTGAAATGAAGCTTGGGGCTATCGTAGGGTCTAAGGACGCTGATGCTACAAATGCAGGGCAGGTTGCTGGAGCTATACTGATTGCGGCGCTTGGTGGTGGAAGTGTGCCTATAGATGACAAACAGAAAATTAGAGTGTCTGTTGTTACTAAGCCGACTTCTGCCAAAACAACCAATTTGCGCGTCACTTTTCAAAGAATTGTTTGGAACAACTATGGGCAGGTCAGTCATCTGGAATTTGTGAATGACGAAGAAATCTACAAAGGATTCTTTGATAAATTATCAAAGTCCGTCTTCTTAACAGCTAATGAAATATAGCCGAGTAAAAGGAACAGAATAATGAAATTTTTTTTATTGTCTTGCTTGATTTGTGGGGCTCTGGTCCAACTGACAGCTTGTAATACAACGGGATCGGCTAAAGAGGCTCTCACTACAGATATGTCTCAAGTGCAGTTGCGTCAGATTCAGTCTAGAGCTTTTGATACAACGAATCGAACAAAAATGCTAAGAACAATTATCTCAACTCTCCAAGACCTCGGCTTTGTGATTGATAAAGCGGATGATGAGTTGGGAACAGTAAGTGCCACTAAGTTGAATGGCTATCAACTAAGAATGACTGTAACGGTTAGGCCTAAGGGGGAAAAACAACTCTTGGTACGGGCAAATGCCCAATATATGGTGACAACAGTTGAAGACCCGCTTCCATACCAGCAGTTTTTTACTTCACTAGGAAAAGCAATGTTTTTAACCGCGCATCAGGTTGAGTAGGCATAACCGCCCACCCCAAACTGAATCCAGTTTTGAATAGTGTCTTTCATCCTTGTCCGAGTTCTTTGTGGGTTCTCTGACGGTTGCGAGAGGTTAATCAGAGAACATATATGGCGGGGCTAGGAGATAGTGGGAACTCAGAGAAGGGTCGTATTTTCTCAGTATTTCCTCTGTTTTTCCGCTACCCTGCATAAAACGGAAGGAAGCATCGAGCAGATTTTTGAGAGCTTGTTCCGAGGGAGAAACTGCAATTGTAGGCGCTGGCATAGCCCGAACTGGTTTGTTTTCCAGCATTCTTAGTTTTCCAGGGTTGTTTTTCATGTAATTTTGTCCCGTTGAAGGCTGCAAAAAGGCTATATCCGCCTTCCCTGTTTCGACAGCAACGAGAAGCTGGGACATATCACTTAGTTGTGGCAGGCTATACTTCTTAGATTTTGGGAAGCTTTCATTGGCAACAATGGCCCCGTACTCTCCATCAAGGACGGCAACTGTGACATCTTCTGAATTTGCCAAACGAAGATTTTTATCAAATCGAGTATCTTCTTTACGGACGAAAGTGAAAAGAAGTCCATAGTTCGTGGGAACTGTGAAAAGAGCCGCCCTTGCTCTGGTAGGAGTTTCCCACAAACCTGAACACAAAGCGTCATATTTTCCGCTTTTTAAGCCTTCGAACATATCAGCAAAACCTACCTCAGCAACCCATTCTACTTTGAGCTCCGCCAGCCGTGCGGCTTCCTCTGTCATTTCTACCACCGCTCCACTTAGTTTCCCTGTTACCAAATCTCTTTCGGTTTCTGAAGGGTAGAGAATATAGGCACAGCGTATAACACCTGTTTTCATTACATGGTCATAGGCAGGTCCCGCAAAAGCGGGGTAGATGGTGGTACACATGATAACAAGCGCAAGAAAAATAACCTTTTTCATTTTTTCTTTCCTTTTTCTGAAGAGAAGTAACTTTCTGGAGTGGTTTGAAAAACATAGTGGACATAACTATGAATTGTCTAGAAAAAATGTATTGAATGTATTATAGTCCTTTTTATAAGTACTTTTTGCCAAATAGATATCTAACAGAAGGATTTTTAGATGATTTCCGTTTCTCAGATAAAAGCCGCACGTTCTCTTTTAGGGTGGAGGCAGGAGGATCTTGCAAAGAGATCGGGTTTGTCTCTTGCTGCCATCAACAAGCTCGAGCGTAATGTGGTCTCTCCTCGTCAATTTACCTTTGATCTGCTGAGGCAGACATTTGAGCAGGAAGGCGTTGAGTTTACTGATGGTCCGGGTGTTCGCCTGACCGACAATATCTTTGTTACCCAGACTTTTACCGGAAAGGAAGCTTTGCCTCAGCTCTTGGATGATATTTTTGCTACTCTAAAAGGACACGGCGGAGACGTTCTGTTGAGTGGAATTGATGAATCTCTTTGGGCAGATTACGCAGAGCTTGTGGAAATGCATCAAAAACGAATGAGTGCTTACAATATCAAATCTCGGGCTCTTTTGTGTGAGGGGGACGTAGATGTTCTGCCCTACATTGATATTGAATCTTATCGCTGGATATCAAAGGATTTGTTCACCCAGCTGCTTTATTATGTGTACGCAGACAAATTTGCTTTGGTCGTTTGGGGAAATCCTATTCGTATTACTATCATACAAAACAAGTTAGTTGCCGATACATTTCGGAGGCAGTTTGAAATGAATTGGAAGAATGGAAAAACTGTTTCTAGGTCTTAAAATTACCAAGGAGATTTCACTCTTTATAGGGTTAATGTGAGGGGGAGGCAAGATGAGGGCGGTGCGGCGGTTGCCAAGTCTGCTGCGGGGAGTGGTTTTCACACCCTCTCTGTTCATTTTCCTGTGAATGTTTTATAGCTAAAGGGGAGGAGTGCGCGGTGCGATGACAGAAACCCCTTTCAAAATCCATTCGGAGTACCAACCCGCCGGAGACCAACCGGCGGCCATTCGTCAATTGGTGAATGGTCTTGAAGAAGGGCTGTCCGATCAGGTGTTGTTGGGGGTGACAGGGTCGGGCAAGACTTTCACCATGGCCCATGTCATTGAAACGACAGGACGGCCTGCGCTGATCCTTACGCACAATAAAACCTTGGCCGCCCAGCTTTACGCGGAGATGAAATCTTTCTTCCCCGAAAACGCAGTGGAATATTTCGTATCTTACTATGATTACTATCAGCCCGAAGCCTATGTCCCGCGCACAGATCTTTACATTGAAAAAGAATCCACCATCAACGAACAGATTGACCGGATGCGCCACGCCGCCACGCGGTCTTTGTTCGAACGAAAAGATGTGATTATTGTTGCCTCGGTTTCTTGCATTTACGGCATTGGGTCCAAGGAAGATTACTATGCCATGACCTTTGAGGTGAAAAAGGGGCAAATACTGGATCGGCAAGAGCTGATTGCCAAGCTGATCGAGCTTCAATACAAGCGCAACGATATTGCCTTTGAACGGGGCAGTTTCCGCGTGCGCGGCGATACGGTTGAGCTTTTTCCCGTTCACTTTGAAGATAGAGCTTGGCGGTTTTCCCTGTTCGGGGACGAGGTCGAAACCATCACTGAATTTGATCCTTTGACTGGACAAAAATTCATTACGATGGACGCTGTGCGGGTCTATGCGAACACCCACTATATCACGCCGGGCCCGACGATTGCGCAGGCAATGGGCCAGATTAAAAAAGATTTGAAAACAAGGCTTGAAGAGTTCCGTCTTGAGGGAAAATTACTCGAAGCGCAGCGATTGGAGCAACGGGTCACGTTTGATCTCGAGATGCTTGCCGCAACGGGGATGTGTCAGGGCATTGAAAATTATTCCCGTTATCTGACCGGACGCGCAGCGGGCGAACCTCCCCCGACTTTGTTTGAATATCTGCCGAAAGATGCTCTGTTATTCATAGATGAGAGTCATGTGATGATCGGCCAGCTCAACGCCATGTATAACGGGGACCGCGCCCGCAAGGTAACCTTGGCAGATTACGGGTTTCGTTTGCCGTCCGCTCTTGATAACCGCCCGTTGAAATTCGAGGAATGGAACCGGATGCGGCCCCAGACCATCTATGTTTCCGCGACCCCCGGGGCGTGGGAGTTGGAGCAAACGGGCGGAAAATTTGCCGAACAAGTTGTGCGTCCTACGGGCCTTATTGATCCGCCTGTTGAAATTCGCCCCACGCAAAACCAAGTCGATGATCTGATGCAAGAGTGTCATCGCGTCAGCAAGCAAGGCGGTCGGGTGTTGGTGACAACCCTCACCAAAAAAATGGCCGAGGCCTTAACCGAGTATTTGGCAGATCATGGAGTCAAGGTTCGCTATTTGCACTCGGATGTGGACACGCTCGAGAGGATCGAAATTCTGCGCGGATTACGTTTGGGAGATTTTGACGTTCTGGTCGGAATCAATCTTCTGCGCGAAGGGCTTGATATTCCTGAATGTATGCTGGTGGCTATTCTCGATGCGGATAAGGAAGGGTTTCTTCGTTCACGAACGTCTCTCATTCAAACCATCGGGCGGGCCGCTCGGAACGTCGAGGGCAAAGCCATTCTCTATGCTGACAACATAACGGGAAGCATGAAGATGGCCTTAGAGGAGACAGATCGTCGCCGCGAAAAACAACAAGCCTATAACACGGAACACAATATCACCCCCGAAAGCATTAAGCGGGCCATTCATGATGTGATGAGCAGTGTTTATGAGCGGGGGGATCATGTGGATCTGGCCGCAGCGGCAGGGTTTTCGGATCAAGATCAGGAATTATTTAGCAATCCTAAGGCGTTTCAAAAACAGATCAAAAAGCTCGAAGATCAAATGCGCATGGCCGCTTCCAATCTGGAATTTGAGGAAGCTGCGCGTCTGCGCGATGAGATCAAACGCTTGGAAGAACTCGATTTGCAGGTGAAGTAGACCTGTTGCAAAAGTCCAGAACAATGTCATTCCCTGAATTTTTTGATAGAAAAATTCTAAGGGAATCCAGAAACATCAGTATGTTATGGATCGCCCTAGAATTTGTCTTACGCCAAATTCAGGCGATGACGGACTTTTGCAACAGGCCTAATAGACGAAGAAGAGGAAGAGGAGCTCAATTTTTTACTTGACAGAAGGAGAGAGTTTTATCTACCTTATTCCTATCATGAAGAATTTGACCCAAACATCTTTTGTTGTAGAAACCTGTCAAAGCGCAGTGTCCGTTTGGCGTCTCTGGGCATAAGCCCATCATTCCTTTTTCCCATTTTAACAAACTATTTGGCATTTTTTCTGGCCCTGTTTTTCAGGCCACTAAAGGAACAACATCATGACGACCATAAGCATTGCATCAGATTCAGCCAGTATTGATTTTGGCAAAATTTTTGCGGAATTCTCAGGGGCAGGAACCCCTCAGCGCAGTATTGGAGTGGAGGGCGAATATATCATCGTCTTTCAAGAGGGCGGGACGTACGCCGGCAGGGAAGAGATTACACAGTTACATCAGAGATTATCTGAGGACGATGGGTTTCCTATACATACCGAAGCGGCAGGGGTAATCGAATATGCTTCCAGCCCTCATGATCTGACAGATTTGGACGGCCTGATTGTCAAAGCCAGTCATGCGGAAAGACGGATCAATGAGGTTGCGGCAGAGAGAGGCTTGTCAGTTCTTCCTTCTTCGGTTCCGCCTTTTACAACTTTGCTTGAGGCCGAAGAAAAAATGATCGGCCGCGAGAGAGTTGTTGATATGGTCGAAGCTGTGCGAACAGGACTTCCTCTGGATGCTTTGAAGGTTGGGTTTTTGACCGCCAGCGTACAGGTTAGCTTGACGTACTCTACCCCTCAAGATCTATACCGCACACTTTATCTTGGTCATGCTCTTTCCCCTGTTTTGATTGCCTTGTTTGCTTCTGACACAGGCCGCGCCGATGAACAAACTTATTCCGAGCATATTCGCAGTGTCTTTTATAGGGCCTATCCCACCCATGAATCCGGCCTTCCTGCCTATCTGCAAAACGTCACAGATGGAGACGATTTGATACGGAGGCACATAGAGGAAATTTGTAACGCCCCCATGCTGTATTATTATGATCGGGCAGGGAATATGAAGCTTGGCGCATCTGGCGCAGGTTCTTTGAGCAAAACTTTTAACAGCTTGGCCAGTGAAGGGTTGCAGACCGAGAGAAATTTCGCTCTTGCCGAGAGTTTTTTATATCCCGACATCAAATTCAAACCCTTGCCAGAGGGAGGACGGCGTTTGGAATTTCGTACGCCAGATTCAGGTCCGGCCCAGATGGTAGCGGCCACAGCCTTAATCGGTGGAGTGATTGGGACGGAGCGTTCTGCTCTCGCGCTAGAGAAAATTCTAAAAGATTTTGGATTCAAGGGCTCTTTTATAGAAGATTACTATCTCCTTTCACAAAACCGTGCGAGTGCTGTTGAAAATACAGGCAATCTGGATAAGATGAGCTTTGGGCTAGGGACTATGCGGGATTTTCTTCGTGCCATAAAGGAATTGGTTCAAGAAACTTTCGAAGAGGGCAGTCCTGCGGCCCTTGCGATTGAGCCGTTTCTGTCACCTGATTTTGTTCCCTTGACGAATTGTTATCGCTCTATGGACGATCAACAACTTGTGGAGGCCCTGCGCCGATCCCCGACTTAAGGATGATATAAATGATGTCAAAAAGTTTTATTGAGCTAAACCCACAATCCCGCTCTTCCCTTATTTTGCTGGGAGAACACGCAGGATTCGGGATTCCTGAATCCTATAATAAAATGGGTGTTGATCCTCTTGTCTTTCGTCGTGATCCTAATTTTGGTGGAGACAAAGGCGTACGAAGGATTTTATTTCGCGCAGCCAAAGAGTTGGGATTGCCCGCTGTCATGGGCCGGCAATCGCGTATTCTGGTTGATCTGAATCGCTCCACCGATCATCCCCAGTTATTTTGTGAGACGCAGCACGGGGTAGATGTGCCGAGGAACAAAAATCTATCCGAGGCCGAAAAACAGCTTCGTTTGGACCTTTATTACTGGCCGTTTCATCATCAGGTGGAAAAACGCATTGCGCAGAGCTTGAATGCGGAAGGGAAGGGGGGTTCTCTTTTAACCATACATTCCTACACACCTGATGTTGCCCAAAAAGCGATGGCGAAAGAGGATGCACCTTTTACCGAGGTGGATGTTGGGATACTTTACACGCGGGAAAGTCCTTTGCTTGAAAAGCTGGATGTTTTTTTGAAAACGGAAACGGATTATTCTTTCGCGCATAACTATCCGTATGATCTGAAGAAACTCAAATCAGGTTCCATCGAAATGCACCAGCAAAAGAACGGGACTGCAGGGGTGGCCCTCGAAATAAACGTCAAAAAGCTCTTGAGTGTTCAGGATCAAGATAGATGGGCGGATACGATTATACGGTTTTTGCGCAGCCTTTGAACCGGCACCATTCTTTCCAAAGCAGACCAGCATATTTGCGGTTGGTGGTCCAATAGCGCATGAACATTCGCCGAGGTTCCTGCAAAATACGGTAAAGCCACTCGAGCCCGAATTTCTGCATCCAGAGCGGGGCGCGTTTGGTGAGGCCAGCTTTGATGTCAATAGATCCTCCAACGCCCATCAAAAAGGGAACATTGATGGTGTCCTTGTATTGGGCAAGCAACCGTTCCTTGGTAGGGCTGGAAATGGCAATAAACAAGCAATCAGCCTTGGCAGCGGCAATATCTTGAATAAGTCCGGCTTCTTCTTCGGGTTTGAAATATCCGTTGCGATAGCCCGCAATCACAATGGTTGGATATTGAACTTGAATATTACGGACGGCCTGTTCCAGAACTTCTTGTTTTGCTCCAAAGAAATAGGGGCGATAGCCTTTTTCGGCGCAGAGTTTCAAAAGATGTTCCATGATGTCAACGCCGCTGACCCGTTCGGGGACAGTATGGCCACATAGACGCGCTCCCCAAACAACACCCATGCCATCAATGTTAATCAAGTCGCTGCCGCTCACGTCTTCGCACAAGGCCTTATCGGATTGCATATTTACGAGCTTGGCAACATTGACGACAACGTGTTGAAGCCGCGTGCGCGTTTTCATGCAGTGTTCGGCAATCGCCAAGGTTTCGCTCATGGTGAGTCCATCCATCGGAGCCCCAAGAAAAGTAAAACGCTTGGTGGGGTTTTGCAGGTAGGCAGATGGATCAATCGTGGTGGACATGGGGGAAGAGAGCTTTCTTTGTATCTATATTAGGATGGGTCAGGGTTATAGATGAACGTGTTGTCATCGGCCTTACCACCGCGCAAAAGATTTACAATGCGCGTACTCGCTTTGCCGTCCCCGTAGGGGTTGGCCGTATGGGCCATGCGGTTGTAAAGAAGAGGGTTATCCAGCAAAGCGCAAGTTTCGGCGATGATGCTATTTGTTCGAGGGCCCACCAGACGAGCTGTTCCCGCCGTAATTGCTTCAGGGCGTTCGGTATTGTCACGCATGACAAGAACAGGCTTGGCTAAAGAAGGGCCTTCTTCCTGTACCCCGCCGGAATCAGTCAAGATCAGGTGGCTGCGGGCCATGAGAGCCACAAATTCTGGGTAGCCCTGCGGGGCAATGAGATGCACATTAGAAAGGCCGCCCAAAAGTTCATGAACTGGTTTTTGAACGTGCTGGTTCAGGTGAACCGGATACACAAAATGGTAATTCTGATCGGCATAACGAAGGGCCAAGGCCTTAATCGCAGCGCAGATTTCTCTGAGGCCTTCGCCATAGTTCTCGCGGCGGTGGCTGGTAACAAGAATGATTTTTTCGCCTTGAGGAATAAATGGGACAGGATCGATGCCGCTTTTGGCGACCAGATCGCGGGTTTCAAACAAGGCGTCAATGACCGTGTTTCCTGTCACAAAGACGTTGGTCTTAATCCCTTCACGGTGGAGAGCCGCTGCAGATTCCAGCGTAGGAGCAAAGTTCCAATGAGCCATGTGGCCCATCAAGCGGCGGTTGATTTCTTCTGGATAGGGGGAATAGTTATTCCCAGTCCGTAATCCGGCTTCGACATGGGCAATTTCAATGGGAGTGCTGCGGAGCTGGTTTTTCCAGAAGTGATCGTAACTGTAATAGGCCGCCAAGCAGCCAATAAAAGCTGAGGTTGTATCGCCTTGAGCCATGACCACATCGGGGTTAACTTCTTCGATCACGTCATGGAGACCAGAAAGCAGGCGGCCCGCAAGATGGGAAAGAGGCTGTTGGTGGCTCATCACGTCAAGCGTGAAGTCGCGGGAGATGCCAAACCAATCAAGAAGCGGGAAAACCATATCCGTATGCTGTCCGGTCGCGCAAACCACGACTTCGGTTTCACCTTGACGGTGCAACGCCTTGATAACTGGAGCCATTTTAATAGCTTCAGGGCGGGTTCCGATAAGAACCAGAACCCGTTTGCGAGGGTTTTCAGCGGTAGAAGATGGTGTCAACGACATAATTCAAGTCCGAAAATCGAAAGTGGAACGGGCTATCCGTAACGATCCCTTGAGCAAAAAGCAAGTTTTTTACAATCTTATGGGAGAACATGGTTAAACTTCTTGCCTATTTTCTTTGGGGATTATACAAAAAACCCTGAAAAATCCAGCCTTGGTGATGGGTGGGCTGGCTGATAGAATGAAAATTTAGGCAAGGATTTCCTTACAAATGCAAAACGATGAATTTTCTCCCGCGATGGATACACTTCCGGACATACGGGACATTTTCTTGATCCTTTGGCGGCGTCGCCGGATGATTGTTGCGGTTGGAGCCGTAACCTTTTTGCTGGGAACTTTGGTTGTCTTGATGCGTCCGACTTATTATGCCGCATCTTCTTCGGTGATGATTGAAGACAAGACTGTCAAGCTGGCAGATTTTAATGATGTCACCGAAGGAAATAAATTCAGCGAATTAACAGTTCAAACTGAAATTAAAATGCTCTCTTCCCCGAGCCTGGCGGCATTGACCCTTAAAAAATTGGATATGAGCCAATTCCCAGAGTTTGCCGAGGTTGCGTCTGATCCTAAAAAGATGCTTGCAACCTTCACCAAAAATCTTTCGGTTTTTCCTCAAGGCTTGTCGCGGGTCATTGAAGTTTCTTATAAAGACAAAGACCCAGAAAAAGCAGCGCAGATCGCCAATGCCCATGTGCAGGCTTATCTTGAGTCCCAGATAGATTTTAAGCGTCAACGTGTTGAGCAATTGCGTGAGTGGTTCGAAACCAAGGTTAAAGATCTTAAGGCGGATGTCATTCAAAAGTCTCAATCCGTCAACGAATTTCGCGCCAAGGAAGATTTAGCGGTTGGCAAAGATTCCCAAGAACTGGTTTACCAGCAGATTTCAGACATTTCCAATCAGATCGCCCCAGTGCAGGTTCATAAGTTTGATTTGCAGGCTAAGCTGAAGGCAATTGAAGTTGCTGAAGAAGAGGGCAATCCAGATGCAATTGGCGATGTGGTCAGTTCTCCTCTCATTCAACACCTTAAGGAACAAAAAAGCCTTGCCGGCCAGCAAATGCAGGGGTTGAGTTCACGCTATGGCCCTAATCACCCCGGGCTTCGTGCAGCTTCCAGTCAGTATGGCCAAGTCGAGGGCGCCATTAAAACCGAAATAACCAATATTAAAGTCTCGTTGCTTAACGACTTGAAAGCGACAGAGGCTCAAGAAGCTATGCTGCAAGAACGTCTTGAGGCTTTGAAAAGACAAGCTGATAACATGAGGGTCAAGTTGGTGACGCTTAAAAGCCTTGTGGTTGAACAAGATGCCAGTCAGAAACTTCTTGATGGGTTTTTGAATAACTACGAAAACTTGCAATCACAGGTCAGTTTTGCACGGCCAGATGCTGTTGTGGTCTCAACGGCGGTGGCTCCGCTTTATCCGGTCAAGCCCGGGAAAACCCTCTTGATGATTGTGAACCTCGTGTTTGCAGGAAGCTTTGCTCTCGCCGTTGTCTTTATCTCGGAAATTTTGAGTTCTGGTCTTGCCAATTACGAAGACGTACGCAAATTGGGAGTTCGCCCCTTGGGCATTTTGCCAAAAGTTGACAATCCTTTGATGGCGGCGCGTTCTGCTCAGAACTCAACCTTTAAGGAAGCCGTCAAACGAATATATATGGCGGGATTGTTTGGCACTCCGGCTAAAGCCGTTTTGGTGACTTCTGCTCTGCCCAAAGAGGGGAGAACCACGCTGGTTACAGCCCTTGCGTATTCTTTGATGGCCCAAGGACACAAGGTTATCGTGATTGATGCCGACTTCCTTAAGCCGAGTTTGACGACGATGTTGAAGGGCAGCGGCGGAGCCAGCCTTGCCGACGTCTTATCTGGACGCTCTCCTTTGGCCGAGGCTATTGCACGAGATCCGAACGGTCTTGCTATTTTGCGCGGCGGAAAAACCGGACAGGATATGGGGCCAATCCATTTTGAGCGGATGCATGAGTTGTTCGCTGAATTGAAAAAGACTTATGGTTATATTTTGGTAGATACCGGACCAATTTTGGCACATTCTGAGGCTGGGGCTATTGCCAATCAGGCAGATGGTGTTATCGTTGTGACTGAGTGGATGAAAACTTCCAAACAGGATATGTCCGGTATGTTGGCATTGCTCAAAACCTATGCGGTTCCCGTTCTGGGAGTCGTCTTAAACCGTGTCGATATTGAGAAATACAAAGAAGGTGCTGTGGGATCTGATTTCTTGTTGCCAAATATTGGCCAAGCCGCGTAAGGGGACGGGGGGATGAGAAGAGCTTCCCATTTTCTTTGGGTTGTGATGATTGCTCTTGTCGCTGGGCTTTCTCTCATTCCGCACCTTATTACAACGCCGAACGAGTCAGATAAACTGCTTCACGTTCTTGCTTATAGTTTTTTAATGGTGATTCCGGTTGTTCTTTTATCTTCTTTGCGGGCTCATCTTATAACCGGATTTTTATTGATGTTAATGGGAGTTTTGAACGAGGTTTTGCAAGATGTTATCGGCGGTAGGCAAGCCTCCGTCCGTGATGCTCTTGCCAATTGCGTGGGGGTCGTGTTGGGAATTGGTCTGGGGCGGTTGTTCAAATCTGGCCTAGAGGCTCACCCGCGGAGGATGCTGCTTGTTGTCGGTGTCTTATCTCTTTCTTCTTCGCCGGTGTGGGCTCAGCCAACCTCTCCTGACAATATTCTTTCTCTGCCACCTTCAAAAATTTCTGACCAGTCCACGATTGGCATTCCTTTGGGAGGCTTTATGATTTCCCCCGGGGTTAAGGTAGAAACAAATATTCACGACAATATCTTTCTAAGCAAAAACGACACATCTTCCGATATGGTAACGGTGTTTGAGCCGGGCCTCGCGGTGCAAACCAACTGGAATCGCCATTCGCTTTATTTCGGAACAAAGGCTGAAAAAGCTTCCTATAAAAGATACAGCCACAAGGATTATACCGATTACGGTTTCCTGTTGTCTGGTCAATATGACATTGCCTATGAAACTTATGTCGTGGGAGGGTTGGAACGGAACCGCAAACATTACGGGCGTGGGGCAGGGGAAGACCAAGAAGGGGGCGACACAGTTGATTACAACGCCACCAAGGGAAGCCTGAGTTTTACACGCGCTCTAAGCTATATTCAGCTCAAGCTCTTTGGCAGTACAGAAAAAAGTGAGCTGGAGTCAGATCGCTTCTTGCTCGGGAGCGGGGATTATTTCGAGAAAAACTCGAACACATATCAATCAAATATTGCCTTTGAATATCTGCCAGAAAATGAGCTCTTTCTTGAAGTTACCTATAACACAACGGATTATTCTCTCATCAACGGCACTGAAGATCGGGCAACCAGAGTAAACACGCGTTTGGGGCTCAAGTTTCATACGGCAAGTCTTTATCGCGGGAGCTTGTTTGGCGGCTATCTTCACCGCAAACATGAGGGCGAGTTTGATGTTAAAGACCCCTATGTCGGCGGGTCGTTTGTTTGGGAAATCACTCCTTTGACTGCTTTGTCCCTTCAATCGGCACGGTATTTTAGCGAGCCAAGCGTATCGGGAACTGGTGGGTCAATGACCACGTCGCATCAAGCGGAATTACGGAGCAGCCTCACCACGCGCCTCAGTGGAGCCACAAGCGTGCGTTATGATGACAATGACTATTCTCTCTCGGGAACCTCGCGCAAAAACAAGCTTCTGGAAGCCGGAGTCGAAGCAGATTACAAGCTTTCGGACAATTTATCGGCAGGGGCTGAGTATAATTACCGGAAGCGGATTTCTACAATTTCCTCCGAAGATTATACAGACAACCATGTTCTGTTTTCTTTGACGTATATGCATTGATCGGGTGGGGGCGTAAAAATGAAAGACTTACTCTCACGCTGCATTGAAGCCGGACTTAAGATGACGGGTCAGAGGCGGGTTATTTTAAGTACACTTGAGAAAGCCTCAGATCATCCTTCGGTTGATGAAGTCTATCTGCGGGCCAAAGAACAAGACCCATCCATAAGCATTGCCACTGTTTACCGCACATTGTCGATGTTGGATGAGATGGGTTTTATTGTCCGCCATGATTTTAATGAGAATTTTTCACGCTATGAAGTGAATAATCTGGACCATCACCATCACTTAATAGACCTCGAAACCGGAAATGTCATTGAGTTCAAAAATGCCGAGCTTGAAAAGATCAAGCTTCGGATTGCCAAAGAACTTGGTTACGATCTTCTCGATCATCGGCTTGAACTGTATGGCCGGAAAATTAAGGAATAGCAGAGGAAAGTTTCTCAAAAATGAGCGATGCCCGCTTGCCAACCGGACTTTGGGTCGATGCTCATTTGCGCCAGATGACTTTGGCGTGTATCCCGTATTATGTAGCGCAAAAGGGGGCCTATGCCTCGGGGACTGTTTTGCTCAAGATTAACCTTTTGAACGGGCTATGTCGCGTCTTGAGCCAAATTCGCGGGATCAATGGAGAATTAGGCTGGATGAAGGCCTTAAAAGACGAACAAGTTGCGGAATCCGATGCTGATGCGTATATTCGCCGCGCGATCAATCGTGATCCCGATCTTTGGGTTATCGAGATAGAAGACCGTAGCGGACAAAACCCCTTTGAAGGCAAGCAGATCTTATAAATGACAAGTTTGGTAGAAACGCGCCGCACCTTTGCGATTATTGCGCACCCCGATGCGGGGAAAACAACTTTAACTGAAAAACTTCTCCTCTTCGGAGGAGCCATTCAGCTTGCCGGAATGGTCAAAGCGCGTGGTGAACGGCGTCGGGCTCGCTCGGACTGGATGAAAGTTGAGCAGGAACGGGGAATTTCGGTGGCATCTTCGGTGATGACGTTCGATTATGAAGGGCTGACTTATAATCTGCTGGATACTCCCGGGCACGAAGATTTCTCGGAAGACACCTACCGCACCCTGACCGCCGTGGATAGCGCGATTATGGTTCTGGATGCGGCCAAGGGGATTGAAAGCCAGACACTCAAGTTGTTTGAAGTTTGCCGTTTGCGCAATATTCCCATCATTACCTTTATCAACAAGATGGACCGCGAAAGTCAGGATCCTTTCTCCCTGATGGATGAAGTCGAAGATAAATTGCAGATGCAGGTTACTCCGGCCAGTTGGCCTATCGGCATGGGGCGCGATTTCAAAGGGTGTTACGATTTGTTGAATGATCGGCTGGTGTTGTTCGATCGTAGCAAGGGGGAAACTCTTTCGGATAGCTTGACCTGTTCGGGGCTTGACGACCCTTTGATTGATGGAAAGCTTCCTGCCGATCAAGCCGCCCAATTACGCGAAGATGTGGCAATGATACGCGGAGCGTGTCCGCCATTTGCGGTTGATGATTATCTCGAAGGCCATATGTCGCCTGTCTTTTTTGGAAGCGCGGTCAACAATTTCGGTGTGCGTGAATTGCTAGGCGGGATTGGAAAATTTGCGCCTTCTCCGCGTGCGCAAAAGACGTTGGAGAGGGTTGTTGAGCCTCACGAAGACAAGGTCACTGGCTTTGTGTTCAAGATACAAGCCAATATGGACCCAAAACACAGAGACCGCATTGCTTTCACCCGTCTGTGTTCGGGGACATTCAAGCGAGGCATGAAATTGTATCATGCAAGGTCAAGCAAACAGATGATTATTCACTCGCCCCTGATGTTCTTTGCGCAAGAGAGGGAGATGGTTGAAGAGGCTGTCGCCGGAGACATTATCGGGATTCCCAACCATGGAAATCTGAGAATTGGGGATGTTTTAACCGAAGGCGAAAAATTGACCTTCACCGGCATTCCCAGTTTCGCGCCGGAATATCTTCAACGGATTGTGGCAGATGATCCTCTCAAGGCCAAACATTTGGGGAATGCTTTGCAACAGTTAGCCGAAGAGGGCGTAGCGCGAGTCTTTCGCAGCGTTCTTGATAATAGTTGGATTGTTGGGGTCGTTGGCCAGCTTCAATTTGATGTACTCGGGGATCGTATCCGAACGGAATATAGTTTGCCCGTTCGATTCGAGCCAACCAGCCTTCACACAGCGCGGTGGGTTTCCAGTCAGGAACCTGCCAAACTGAAAGCTTTTCTGGATGAATACAGAGGTTCGATTGCCAGCGACCATGATGGAGACCCCGTTTTTATGGCGCGTAATGCATGGCATTTGAACGATGCACAGGACAAAAACCCAGCCATAAAATTTACAGCTACCAAATAAATAGCCACCTATTGTCTGATCGAGCGCAGGATATTGGCATAGCTATCGGTCCAAGGCTTCCAGTCTTCATTGGCGGTTAGAACTTTCCATTTCTGCGCCCGTTCCAGCAAATCGGCTTGCACAGATTCGTTCGACGTAATCACAACGTATTTCGAAGACTGAGTGGCAAGCTGAAGACTTTTTCCTGCTTCTTTGAGTTCTCGAGGATCATCGCCGATGTTGAGCTTGAAAAGAGCTTTATAACCAAGAGATTTCGCGGTAACGGCCAGTTCGTTTTCAAGATCAAAAAAGCGGTTGGTCACGTGGAAAACAAGAATTCCATCTGGCTTGAGTTTTTGAAGATAAAGCTGCATGGCTTCCTTGGTGATGATGTGCAAGGGAATATTATCGGAGGTAAAGGCATCCAGTTCAATGACATCATAACTATGATCAGGCGTATGGGCGATCAAGAGGCGGCCATCGCCGGTTTGCACGGTTGAATGGGAAACGCAATTGCTTAGATAGGTGAAGTATTTGGGGTCTTGAGCAACTTCAACAACGGCGGGATCAATTTCGTAGTAATCAAAGCTGCGGTCTTCACGATTAAAGAAGCACGCAATCGCCCCAGTTCCAAGGCCAATCACGGCAATCTTTCTCGGTTGATTTGCTGCGTTCATGTAAGGAAGCGCGAAAACATCAGCTAGGCCAGAATGAGAGTCGTAGTAGCCGAATGGTTTGAACGGGTCATTCGGATCAAGGGATTGCCCCCCGTGGTTGGTGACACCGTGAAGGAGAGTCCGAACTCCCCCCTCATCCCGTACACGGATAACCCCGTAATAGTTTCTGGAAGTGACGAGGTCCTGACCGCTCAAAGTCCATTGCCGGATCGGGAAGACCAGAAAAAGAAGGGCGCATAAAACACCGAAGGTAAGGCGGCTGTTCATATAGTAGCTGCAGAGGACGATAATTCCGGCCCCAAACACAGACGTAGCAAGGGGCATATCTACCAACAAAATGGCAATAACCAAAGCTATGACGCCTGCGAATTTTGCGTATTTTTTCAGGAAATCTTTTCGTTCAAAATGGAGAAAGCCCAAAGGTTGCGACGAGCTAAAGCGGAAAAATGTGCTCAGCAGGGCTGTCGCCATATACTCATAAGGAAGCGAGAAAATAAGTGGGGCAATAATCGAGTTAAAGAGTCCGCCGAGAGCTCCCCCCAGTGACATGATAAGAAAAAATTCGGTCAGGTGGCGAGGTTTTGGCTTCTGGGCAACCAGTTCTTGGTGGCAGAGAAGAGCCGTAAAGAAAAAGAAAAGAACGTGGACACCTGCGAATTCCCATCGAACCAACAGACCAGTAAACATCATATGGAACAGAAGCAGTAAAACAGAGGCCCCTTGGATAATGCGGGTGAGGGGCAGGGAAAAGAAGGATTTCTCCGAAAAGGCAATAATGAAAGTGAGCAGGTAAAGAGAGAGCGGAATAATCCAGAAAAGAGGAACTGTTGTCACATCGCTGGTGATGTAACTGGTGAAACCAAGCATCAGCGAGGACGGAATAAAGGAAAGGAGGAGCCACGCGCCGCGTTTTCTCCATGTTATCGGAACATCTTCCTCCACGGATTCTATTTTTTCTTCAACCTTGGTGGCAGGCTTTGAGAGTAGGGCGGAGAGCAGAATAAGAACCCCCAGCAGGCCATACCCCCATGACCAACCAAAGGATTGAGAGGAAAGATTCAAAGCGGGTTCAACCAAAAATGGATAGGACAACAACGCAAGCATGGAGCCAATATTGCTGGCGGCATAGAGGAAATAAGGATTTCCAGCGCGTTCATGCGCGGTTTTTGAAAACCATTGTTGAAGCAGCGGAGCGGTCGCCGAGAGAATAAAGAAAGGACCCGCAGCCATCCCCAACATCGTACGAAGTTGCCAAATCATAGGGTCTTGTCCGGTAGGCTCGGCCCCCGGGGTGAGGGCGAGAGGCAGCGACAAAGCGGCCAAAACAAAAAGGGAAAGGTGGACAATATACTGGCTGCGCACCGGCACAAAACGAGCCATTCCGTGGGCGTAGGCGTAGCCGCCGAGCAGAAGAATCTGGAAGAATAACATGGCCGTGTTCCACACAGACGGTCCCCCCCCAAGCAAGGGAAGGAGATATTTGCCAACCATGGGCTGAACAACGAATAGCAGATAAGCACTCAGAAAGACGGCTGTCGTTGTGACGTAGGCATAAAAGCGCATTTAGATCCCCAAGAAAAAGAGAGTGACGCGGCGGAACAGCTCTATTTCTACAGGTGATTCGGTGCCTTATAAAGGCCTTTTGCTTCCTTTTGGTTAGCCGCCGCCTGATGTCAATGCAGGATTTTGTCCGGCTTGAGGGCCTAGTTTAGGTCCTGACAGTTTTACATCTTCAGCGATAGAATGGTGTGCCTCTTGGATTTTCTGGAGATAGTCATCTTCTACGCGGTACTGAGGAGTGGGGGGGCGCCGAACACTACTGACTCCCTCATCGTTTTCTTCGTCCTCAATGGATTGGGTATATGCTTTTAGATCATCCACATAGCGTTGCTTGCGGGCGGGGAGTTCTTTCATCGAGGTTTGTCTAAATTCCTCCAGTTCTGCAGCGGCTTTTTCTTCGGCAGCAGAAAGAAGATTCTTGATTTGCGGTTCGTTTGGATCATCGGCATTGGTCCAGATGAATGGCTTGGCCTTCGGGTCGGCTAACTTTCCGCTAGCGTCCACCGCCACCTGAACGGATTGTCCATTGATCTGTCTCTCTTCGAAAAGGAATCCTGACACTTTCTTCTCGGCGAGCCCGCGAATTCCAGTTATGTAATTTTCCTGCTCTTTGCTCTCTTGAATTCTTTCTTTGCCCCAGTCAATCGCGTAGTCGATAACCACACTGACGGGGCCAAGAGCTTTATCAATGGCGCGAATGACTCCACCGCGTACGGCACTCCCGAACGTATCGCCCAAAACTCCGGTCAAGCCAGCCTCTTTCGGCAGACCATCCGTTGCCAGACTGCCAATATCGCCGACAATTTTTTTGTTAGGGGATGGTTTGTTAAAGCTGTGGTCGCCCATTTTTTCTCCCGAAGCTCTGATCGGGACAATAATATTACGAAAAACATAATATTTCGTAAAAAAGCCGGAGGCTTGCAGTTTCAGGCGGTTTGTGACATATGGTACCAAAAATGTACGAATTAGGAAGGCCATGATTCGACTCTCCAAACTTAGCGATTATGCCATTGTGGTTTTGAGTCTGTTGGCTGCGGCCCACGGAAAAGTTCATACGGCCTCAAGCCTTGCTGAGCGGACGGGGATTCCTGAACCAACCGTTGCCAAGGTTCTGAAGCTGCTCTCTCGTCAGGGCGTAATTGTTTCAATTCGCGGGGTGAATGGCGGGTATAAAATGGAACGCTCTCCGGCGGAGGTAACGGTTACCGAGTTGATTGTTGCCCTAGAGGGGCCTATTTCTGTCACAGATTGCGCCACAAGTGAAATTCATGAGTGCGGCATTCAAGAGCTTTGTCCTCTTAAAGGGCGGTGGCAGAAAGTAAACCAAGTGATTAAATCAGCCCTTGATACCCTCTCATTAGCCGATATGTTGGTCTTCGTACCATCACGTCAGAAAGGACGGATCTAAAGAATATGGCCGAACCATCAGACATTGCCCGTCATGTTGAAAATATGGCTCGATACGAGGCCGGATTTGTCACTGATATTGAATCGGACAAGGCCCCTAAAGGGCTGAATGAAGAGATTGTTCGCTTCATTTCGGCCAAAAAGAAAGAACCGGATTGGCTCTTGGCCGCACGGCTCAAAGCCTTCGATCACTGGAAAAAAATGCCTGAACCGACATGGGCCAAGCCACGGTTCCCCTTGTTTGATTACCAAGATGCTTATTACTACTCCGCCCCAAAACCCAAGCTCAACTCGCTTGATGAGGCCGATCCAAAATTGTTGGAAACCTTTGAAAAGCTTGGGGTTCCAATGCGGGAGCGGGCCGCTCTTGCCGGCGTTGCGGTTGATGTTGTCTTTGACTCCGTTTCCGTTGCCACAACCTTCAAAGAGGCCTTGAAAGAGGCCGGCGTTATTTTCTGTTCGATTTCGGAAGCTGTGCGCGAACACCCAGACCTTATTCAAAAATATATGGGGTCGGTGGTTCCTTTTCATGACAACAAACACGCTTGCCTCAATGCGGCGGTGTTTACCGATGGGTCATTTGTTTATGTTCCCCCCGGGGTTCGTTGCCCGATGGAGCTTTCAACTTATTTTCGGATCAATGAACTGAAAACCGGTCAGTTCGAGCGGACTTTGATTATCGCTGACAAAGGGGCTTATGTTTCGTATCTGGAAGGATGCACAGCCCCCATGCGCGATGAGAATCAACTTCATGCCGCCGTGGTTGAGCTGATCGCCCACGAAGATGCCGAGATTAAATATTCCACGGTACAGAACTGGTATCCCGGGGATGAAAACGGGCGAGGGGGTATCTATAACTTCGTCACCAAACGGGGCCTGTGCGAGGGCCGCAATGCCAAAATATCATGGACTCAGGTAGAAACTGGTTCGGCGATTACTTGGAAATATCCGTCTTGCGTTCTGCGCGGCGAGAACTCGGTTGGCGAGTTTTATTCGGTGGCGATTACCAATAACCACCAGCAGGCGGACACGGGAACCAAGATGATCCATATGGGGAAAAACACGCGGTCACGGGTGATTGCCAAAACGATTTCCGCCGGAAAATCGGATTCAACGTATCGCGGTTTGGTCAAGGTTCTGGCTGGTGCAGAAGGAGCGCGTAATCATACCCAATGCGATTCCCTTCTGATTGGCAATCAATGCGGGGCGCATACCATTCCTTATATTGAAAGCAAAAATCCTCTGGCGCGTCTCGAACACGAAGCGACAACCAGCAAAATTTCAGAGGACCAGCTCTTTTACTGCCAGCAGCGTGGACTCTCGAACGAAGAGGCCGTGGCTTTGATTGTGAATGGATTTTGCCGTGAGGTCATGCAAAACCTTCCAATGGAATTTGCCGTCGAGGCTCAAAAACTCGTGGCAATTTCTCTGGAAGGAAGTGTCGGGTAGGGCTTCTTTTGGTTGATTAAGTAGAAAGAAATAGAAAAGAAATGCTTCAAATTAAAAATCTTGCCGCTGAAATTGATGGCAAACAAATTCTCAAAGGGTTGAACCTGACCATCGGAGCGGGCGAAGTCCACGCGATTATGGGGCCAAACGGGGCTGGGAAATCTACGCTCTCTTATATTCTGGCGGGAAAACCCGGGTACACCGTAACGAGCGGGGATATCCTGCTTGAAGGAAAAAGCATTCTAAATCTGACACCGGAAGCGCGGGCGGCAGCGGGGGTTTTCCTCGCTTTCCAGTATCCTGTTGAAATTCCGGGTGTGCAGATAACCAATTTCATGAAAACGTCCTTGGATGCTTTGCGTAAGCAGCGCGGGGAAGGGGAGATGGATGCCCTAGCCTTTCTCAAACTCCTCAAATCCAAACAGGCTGCTTTGGGAATTTCTGATGAGATGATTAAGCGTCCCGTCAATGTTGGCTTTTCTGGCGGCGAGAAGAAACGCAACGAAGTGTTGCAAATGATGATGTTGGAGCCAAAACTGGCTGTATTGGACGAAACCGATTCCGGTCTTGATATTGATGCGCTGAAAGTTGTGGCTGAGGGAATCAATGCGCTGCGCTCTCCTCGTCGGTCTTTCCTCATTATCACCCATTACCAACGTCTTTTGGATTATATCGTGCCGGATCATGTCCATGTCTTGTCTGGTGGAAAAATTGTCAAATCAGGCGGCGCAGATCTTGCTGTGTCGCTTGAATCCTCCGGCTATGTCAACATCGGAGGGGCGGCATGAGCAGCGGAGGGAACCCCCTTCTATCGTTTCGCGGGGCGGGGGCCTTGGCTCTGCCTGACCCCAAATCCGAGCGGTGGAAATATTCAAATCTGCGGGCGGCTCTCCTTATGCAACATCCAGAGGTGCAGGGGCCTGATTGGGAAACTTCGGGGGCTTTTGATTTTCTGGAATCTATTGATCCCACCCAGAAGAAAATATCTGGGACTGGAGAGTTATGGGACCTGAATAACCGTTATGCGCCAAAGGTTGTTCGTTTGTTTGTTCCTCGTCACCGCGAAGCGGCTCGTCCCGTTTTCTTGTCTTTGCGCGGGGCGGGGCGTTATGTTATTCCGTGGCGGATCGATATTGAAGGGCGGGATGGCAGCGATATTACTATTATTGAAACGCATACCGGAGAGGAATCTTATTGGAAAAATGGAGCCATTACCATTCGGTTGGCGCGAGAAGCAAAGCTGACCCATTACCGTATTCTCGAAGATGATCCGTTTTCTGTTTCAACCCATGCCGTTCATGTCGAATTGGAGCAGGGAGCAAAGTACAAAATGGTAAGCCTCACGACCGGAGGGGGATTTACGCGTCAGGAGTTTGATGTGTCTCTTCTGGGGCAAGATGCCAGCGTGGATCTCTCTGGTTTGACCTTGCTGCGCGGAAAGCAGTTGGGAGACACAACCATTCGCGTTGACCATGTGGCCCCCCATTGCCATTCAAGCCAGTTTTTCAGAAGTGTTTTGGATGGAATGTCTCGTGGCGTGTATCAAGGAAAAATCCACGTTCATCAGAATGCGCAAAAGACGGATGGGTATCAACTTTCCAATAACGTCATTTTATCTCCTTTGGCTGAAATGGATGTCAAGCCTGAGCTTGAAATCTATGCGGACGATGTCAAATGCTCTCACGGGGCGACGACAGGACCTCTGGATGAAGAGCCTATGTTTTACCTTCGTAGTCGGGGACTTTCGGAAGAGGCTGCCCGCCGGATGTTGATGGAATCTTTTCTTGGCGAAGTGTTGGATAAAGTCACAACACGCGAAGCGCGGGAAAAAATGCAAGAGAGGATTTCGGCGTGGTTGACCTAGGTCATAATCCGTGGCGAAAAGACTTTCCATCCCTGACGCAGACCATGCACGGGAAGCCTTTGGTTTATCTTGATAGCGGGGCGAGTGCTCAAAAACCTTTGGTTGTTATTGAATCGATCCGTAAGGCATATGAAGAAAAATATGCTAATATTCACAGAGGGTTATACGAATTTTCTCAAGTAAAAACTGAAGAGTTTGAGTGGGCTCGCAGTAAGGTGGCGCGTTTCATCGGGGCTTCGTCCTCTCGCGAGATTGTCTTCACCCGCAATAGCACAGAGGCCATCAATTTGGTGGCCCAAACTTGGGGGCGGAATTTCCTGAAAACAGGAGATGAGATTATCCTGAGCGTGATGGAGCATCATGCCAATCTGGTTCCGTGGTTTCTGTTGCGCGACCAAATCGGGGTTGTGCTGAAATTTATCCCTGTTCTGGAAGACGGAACATTAGATATGGATTTCTTTCAGAAGGCCCTGTCCCCTCGGACGCGGATGGTTTCTCTGGTCCATGTTTCTAATGTTTTGGGGACCATCAATAATTCATTCGAAATCAGTAAGATAACAAAAGAATTTAATCCAGAAATTAAAGTGCTTTTTGATGGGTCCCAAGCCGTGGTGCATGGCTTTGTGAATGTTCAAGATTTTGCCTCTGACTTTTATGTCTTTACGGGGCATAAGCTGTATGGTCCCACAGGTGTTGGGGTTTTGTACGGAAAATACGATGTTCTTGCGTCTATGCCGCCTTATCAAGGTGGGGGCGACATGATTGAAAAAGTGACGTTGGAGGGGGCGGTTTACGCTGAGCCTCCATCGCGCTTTGAAGCAGGGACTCCGGCTATTGCCGAGGTGATTGGACTTGGGGCGGCGGTGGACTATCTTATGTCCGTGGGGATGGATAAGGTTAGGGCGTGGGAAGAAAACCTTCATCTTTACGCACGGGAAGAGCTGATGGAGATTGAGGGGCTGAAAATATATGGTCATCAACCCGAAAAAGCGGCAATTATCAGTTTTACGCTGGAAGGGTGTCCGGCGGGTGATGTGGCGATGATTTTAGACCAGATGGGGATTGCTGTTCGGACGGGGCATCATTGTTGTATGCCGCTGATGCAACATCTGGGAGTTGATGGGACGGTGCGCGCTTCGATGGGAATGTATTCTGATCGCAGCGATATTGACAGTTTAGTTTTTGGATTAGAAAAAGCGTGCAACATATTGAGGTAAAAAAATAAATGCATCACGTTGCAGACGAACAAATGGTGCGCAGTGCCTTCGGCGAGGATTACGACGAACTTGCCGAACCTCCCCATATTACGGGATCAAAGGATCATCCTTTGTGGCCTGCTATTCTTGCCTCCTTGCGCGAAGTTTATGATCCGGAAATTCCGGTCAATATTTATGAACTCGGTTTGATCTACAAAATTGAAATCATCGACCAACCCGACAACACCAGCGATGTGGATGTTAAGATGACGCTGACTTCCCCCGCTTGTCCCGTAGCGCAGGAAATGCCCGGGATGGTGCAGGCCGCGATTTTCCCTTTGACGGGGGTTGGTAATGTGGATGTGGAAATTATTTGGGACCCAGCATGGGACCCGTCCTTTATGGCTGAAACGGCGAAATTACAACTTAATATGTTTACATAGGATGGAATGATGTTGGGGCTAACCACGAAAGAGATTTTTGTAACCCCCTCTGCGATAGTTCGCCTTAAGGCTGTTGTTGGAGATAACGTTGGCTTGCGTCTTCGTTTGGTGGGCGGGAAAGGGTGTGGAGGAAATGAATACGATTTGTCCCCCGTTCCGGCCGCTGATGTTTCTCACGCGGATGAAGTTTTGGTGGTGGATGAGGAATTGAAAATATTTATTCCCAAGACGGATGTTCTGAGGCTGTTTGGGACTGTGATTGACTATGTTGAGGATGAAGTGGGGAATCGCCATTTAGAAATCACCAACCCTAATGAAAAAGGCCGTTGCGGTTGTGGCCAGTCGGT
>JAGOQV010000012.1 GCA_018063145.1 Alphaproteobacteria bacterium | reverse complement strand
CGTGAGACTTGAATATTCATACGGTCCAGTCTGTCCATAATCGTGCCGTTCAGATTTGATTTTGGCGGAACCCGATTAAGCACAATCATCAAAGGCCGCTTTTCCTGCATGACCAGTTGTAAAGTCGGCCCAGAGGCCCAGATGTCCAAGGGGGATGGTTGAATAGGAATGACCACAAGATCGGCTTGGCGAATGGCAATCGAGGATTCACTCTCGGCGTGTGGAGGGGTATCAATAAACACATAATCGTAGTCTTTGACGATTTGCGGCAGCTCGCGCATCATTTTCCAGCCTTGCAACTGCATATGCTGGATTTTGTTGAGTCGCCCCATCGTATCCTGCCGAGTTTTGTACCAATCAGACAAAGATCCCTGCGGATCTACGTCCAAGGTCATGACTTTGGCCCCGATTCCTGAGAATCCAGCAGCAAGTTGGGATGTGAGCGTTGTTTTGCCGGCTCCCCCTTTATGTTGGGCTACCGTGATAATTTTTCCGACCATGTTGTCCTCTTAATAGAACCAGTTCTATCTGATAATGGGGGCTTTTGACAAGGTTTTAGCAACAAAGAGTTGCGGAATCTGTAAAAATTGTCTAATTCCCTGCCCTATGACCCGAATTTTAGCCCCCACCAAAGATAATATTGAGGTCGCGGCCCATGCTATTCTAGCTGGCCAATTGGTGGCTTTTCCAACAGAAACCGTTTATGGGCTCGGTGCGAATGCACTGGATGGGCAGGCGGTTGCCAGAATTTTTGCTGCCAAAGGCCGGCCTAGTTTTAATCCTTTGATTTCTCATGCCTCAGATATGGCGATGCTTGTTCCTCATGTTGAATTTGACGAACGGGCGCGACAATTAGCGGCCCATTTCTGGCCCGGGCCTCTTACTCTCATTCTTCCTAGGAACAGCTCATCAACTCTTAGTGAGCTGGTTTCGGCGGGTCTTCCAACTGCGGCTGTGCGTATTCCCGACCACCCTGTTGCGCTTGATTTGATCCGTGCAGCAGGCGTTCCAATCGCTGCGCCCAGTGCCAACCGATCTGGAACCTTGAGTCCGACTTCTCCTCACTATGTTGCTGAGAGTCTAGGCGAGGCCGTCGATATTATCCTTGCCGGAGGGCCTTCAAAGGTTGGACTTGAATCAACTGTGGTTGATTTATCAGGACCAGAAACGCTAGTTTTGCGCCCGGGAGCGATTACTGCCGAAGATATTGGTGAGGTTTTGGGGTGCCTTGTTTCCTACCATACCGAAACAACCACAGAGTTTCCACGTTCTCCCGGGCAACTTTTGTGCCACTACACCCCTGCGCGGCCAGTTCGCTTGCGTGCTGTTGATGTCGAGCGCGGGGAGGCTTTGCTGGCGTTTGGTTCCACAAAGTTTATGGGGATTCGTGGGGGCGGAAAACTATCTGACTTGCCGCAAGGTTCAATCAAAAACCTCAGCGAAAGTGGAGACTTGTTTGAAGCTGCGGCCAATTTATTTGCTTATTTGCACGCCCTTGATACACCAGAGCACAGCCGGATTGCCGTCATGGACATTCCGCGCACCGGAATTGGCTTTGCCATCAATGACCGCTTGACCCGTGCTGCTGGAGAGTAGGACTTTTGGTTATGGCTAAATTAGGCGGCGCGAGGATAATTCGCCCTTGATATAGGCGTAGTAAATGGGGGCCGCAACGACCCCCGCCAATCCGAAAGCCGATTCCATGACGAGCATAGCAATCAGTAACTCCCACGCGCGCGCTTCGATCTGTGACCCTATAATGCGGGCGTTCACAAAGTATTCAAGTTTGTGAATAACGACTAGGTAGATGAGTGAAACGACAGCAGCAATTGGGGATACGCTCAGCGCGATCAGAAAAATAACTGAATTGGAGATCAGATTGCCAATGACGGGTAGCAATCCGGCCACAAAAGTTACAGCGATCATAACCTTTGTTAAGGGGAGTGGATGACCAAGAAGAGGCATAACCAAGACCAGAAAAATTCCGGTTAGAACGGTATTGAGTGCGGAAATACGGACTTGGGAAAAAACAATGCGGCGGAAAGCCTGACTAATTTGTTCGACGCGTTCTCCTAGGGCTTGGGCAAAAATCCCTCGTTCTCCACGTATTTCGTGATGCAAAGCAATCATTCCGCCGATAATCATGCCAATAATGATGTGGATGAGGAAGATACCAATATCACCTCCGATAACACTCAGATTTCCCGCGTTCTTACGCAGCCATTCGGAAGAAGCTGTTTGCACCTCGTTCATGTTTGATGGGATATATTCTTGAACCCACAAGGGCAGGTAATTTTTTCCGGTGTCCACTACATCTGCCATTTTTTGCAGCAAAACAACAAGGCTTTCTGGACCATCTGTTACATAAGAGGCCAGCATGATAACCAAAAGCGAGATTGAGAACACAACCACAACTGACACGAGGAAGAGTAAGAACATTCGGCCAATATTTCGTCTTATGCCATAGCGTGCGAGAGATTCAGCCCCGAAATCAACCAGTTGATAAACCAAAAGTCCTGCGAGTAGCGCAGGGAGAAGCCCGAGCATCAAGACAGCAGTTAATCCGAGCAGGGCGAATCCAAACGAGATGAAATAGAGTTTTGATAAATCGGCCATTATTGCCTTCTTTTCCGCTATTTTAGAAAATATAGTCTTTCTTGTAACTCTTCTTGCGTGTGTCTAAAAGCACATTTGGGAAAGTTCAATGAAAAACAGGCTTTTTTTATACTCAGACTGGGGTATAAGTTTTCCTATGAAAACGGCTTCTTCTCTTATTGCTTCACTTTCGGGCCCCTTGATCGGAACGGCACGCATTCCCGGGGATAAATCTATTTCTCACCGCGCCCTGATGTTTGGGGGACTTGCGGAAGGAGAAACCCTAATCAGCGGGTTGCTAGAAGGCGAGGATGTTTTTAATACCGCCAATGCGATGCGTGCGCTGGGGGCAAGACTCTACAAGGGCGATGAAGGATTGTGGCACTGCCACGGTCGTGGACTGGGTGGACTGCAAGAGCCTAAAGATGTCTTGAATATGGGCAATAGCGGCACGTCAACGCGGCTCTTGATGGGGCTGGTTGCTTCTCATCCGATCACTGCGTGCTTTAGCGGGGATGCTTCTTTGGTTAAACGTCCCATGGGACGTGTTATTACACCGCTGGAAATGATGGGGGCTCAGTTTCTTTCTCGTGCTGGTGGGTTGTTGCCTCTTGCCATGAGGGGAACGGGGGAGGCGAAGGCTATTACCTATCGTCTTCCAGTAGCCTCGGCTCAAGTTAAGTCGGCTATTTTGCTTGCAGGGCTGAATGCTCACGGAACAACTACAGTGATTGAAACACATCCTACCCGCGATCACTCCGAAAATATGCTGCGTCATTTTGGGGTATCTGTGACAACGTCTGAAATAGAAGACGGAGCGGAATCTATCAGTGTGACAGGGGGAGGGCGGTTGCTGGGTTGCTCGGTGGATGTTCCCGGGGACCCTAGTTCAGCGGCATTCCTTGTGGTAGCAGCATTGCTGCATGAGGGTTCACAAATAACCTTACCACGGATTGGTCAAAACCCTAGGCGGACGGGCCTTTATCAAACCTTGCTTGAAATGGGAGCAGATATTCGCGTGGAGCGTCCGCAGCAAGAAGTTGGTGAGCAGATTGCAACATTGGTTGTACACGGAACCGGACCACTAAATGGTGTTGATGTTCCGCCTGAACGCGTGCCGAGTATGATTGACGAGTTTCCTATTTTGGCAATTGCTGCATCTTGTGCGGTGGGGACGACGCGCATGAGTGGACTCGCAGAGCTGCGAGTCAAAGAAAGCGATAGATTAGCGGTAGTGGCAAAGGGTCTTGTTGCTTGTGGTGTCCAGCTGGAAATGGGCGATGACTGGTTGACGATTCACGGGAATGGGGTTCCTCCTAAGGGAGGAGCTATGATTGAAACAGCTCTTGATCACCGCATTGCTATGAGCTTCTTGGTGTTGGGAACGGTTACACAAGAGCCTGTTTCGATTGATGATGGTTCTCCTATCTCTACCAGCTTCCCAAGTTTTGTGGATATTCTGTGTGACTTGGGGGCCAATATTGTTGCCAAGGAAATTACTCTGGGAGATGGTTGAGCATGGAAAATATTATCATTGCTATTGATGGGCCTGCGGCGAGTGGCAAGGGAACGATTGCCAGACGGTTGGCGGAAGCTCTTCATTTGGCTTACCTTGATACTGGCACGATTTATCGAGCGGTTGCCAAACGGATTCTTGATTTGGGGCGTGATCCTGACGATCCGGAAGCGGGTGTGGAGGCAGCCTTCTTTTTGCGCGAGAATTTTAGTTGGGATCTTTTGGAGGATTCCGCGCTTCGGACGGAAGAAGTTTCGGTGGCAACCTCAAAATCTAGTCGGTTTCCGCCAGTGAGGGACATCTTGCTTGACCTTCAGCGAAACTTTGCCAATCACCCTCCAATTCGGGCTCACCAACGCCCCTATAACGGGACGGTTCTTGATGGGCGGGATATTGGCACAGTGGTTTGTCCAAGTGCGTCTGCTAAACTTTTCATTACAGCAAAGGTTGATGTTCGGGCAGAACGGCGAACCAAAGAACTCCAAGCACAGGGAGTCGCTGCTGATTATAAAACGGTCTTACAAGATATGATGGAGCGTGACGCTAGGGATATTGGCCGAAGCGTTTCACCAACTATTCCTGCAGCGGATGCGATTGTTCTTGATACATCGACCCTTTCTCCTGACGTGGCTTTTGATCAGGCTCTGACAGCGGTTCGCGAACGCTTGGCGTAATGTTTTCTGTTTATCTACTTTATCGTTTTGCAGCAAAAAAAGATTTGAGCAGATCGGTGCTTTCCTCAGCTAGAATAGAGCTTTTTACTTCGGGTTTGTGGTGAAGTTGGCTGTGGGTGTAGAGTTTGGGGCCATGCAGTACCCCTCCGCTTTTGGGGTCTTCTGCTCCGATAATCAAGCGGCGGATTCTGGCGTAACTAATGGCCGCCGCACACATTGGGCAGGGTTCGAGCGTGACGTATAAATCGTATTCTGGAAGTCGCTGAACTCCAAATTTGGCACAGAGTTCGCGAATAACAAGAATTTCAGCGTGGGCCGTAGGGTCGCTTTGTTCAATGCTGCGGTTTCCTTGCCGCGAAACTGTTTCGCCGCTTCGGCTGTCAACCAAGATAGCCCCGATCGGGACTTCGTCCCGCAGGAAGGCTGAACGTGCCTCTTCCAGTGCGGCTTTCATTCTTGTATGGTCTAGGTCATCATCACGCATAAGAGTTTGTACCTGTCATGAATGAAAAAAGCAAAAAACCTGTTAAAAAAGTTACTTCCCCTGCTGTAGAAAGTGATCCGGAACGGGGAGAGAGGATTGCCAAAGTTATGGCTCGCCTTGGGCTATGTTCTCGCCGTGATGCTGAAAAGATGATTGCTGAGCGGCGTGTGACACTGAACGGAGAAACAGTGACGACTCCTGCAACTTTTGTTCAACCAAGCGACAAAATTGGAGTTGATGGGCAATCTGCGGGGAAGCGGGAGCCTTTGAGGCTTTTTTTGTACCATAAACCTCCCGGGTTGATTACTTCGGCCAAAGATCCTGAGGGACGACCCACGGTTTTTGATACTTTGCCAAAAACATTGCCGCGACTGATTAGCGTTGGACGATTGGACTTAAACACTGAGGGCTTGCTTTTACTTACCAATGATGGGGGATTGTCACGTGCTCTCGAATTGCCATCAAGCGGATTGATGCGGACATACCGCGTTCGCGTACATGGACGCATACACCCAGAACGACTTGAAAAACTTAAGGAAGGGCTTATGTGGAAAGGTGTTCGTTACGGATCTATTATCGCGACGACCGAGGGTGTGAGTGAGGGAACCAATACATGGCTGCGCATGTCGCTTAGCGAGGGGAAAAACCGAGAAATCCGCAATGTGATGGAAGCTCTCAATTTACAAGTGAATCGGCTGATACGGCTTTCCTACGGACCTTTTGAGTTGGGGCCACTCAAACGCGGCGATTTGGTTGAGATCAAGTCAAAAGCCATTAAAGACCTTTTGAAAGAGCATTTGCCAGAAGAAATTTTGGCGCGGTTGTTCTGATGATGCGGATTGTTGCAGGTTCCCATCGGGGAAGGGTCTTGAAAACACCTGAAGGGCAGGAAATTCGCCCAACGTCAGATAAGGTTCGCCAAGCTATTTTCAATGTTCTTTCCAGCCATTGCGGGATTAATGGGTTGCGTGTGCTGGATTTATTTTGTGGAACAGGGGCGTTGGGCCTTGAGGCTCTTTCGCAGGGGGCGGCTGATTGCACGTTTCTTGATATCTCTCCTGTTTCTCTTGCGTTGGCCAAAGAAAACGCAAGAAATCTGGGGCTACTGGAACGGTGTACGTTTCTTCAGCGGGACGCTGTTAAGATAGGCGTACGCCCAGATTCTCTTCTTCCTTTTGATCTGGTTTTTTTAGATGCTCCCTATCACAAAAATCTATCTGAACCGTGTTTTTGTGAGTTAATAGAGGGGAATTGGCTAAAAAATGGGGCCATTATGGTCGTTGAGACCGGAAAAGAAGAAGTTCTATCCGGTATTTCGGAGAAAATATGGGCAGAAAAGGTCTATGGGCTCACAAAAGTGACGTTTTTATCTTATAATTTGCCAGGAACTATTGTTTCTTAGCCTGTAATTTGATGTTTACCTTGATAAGTGGGCTAACTGAGTCCCCTTCTCCCGCCTTGTCTGATTCTTCCCCAATACCATATTCTGAGCGAGGCAAATCGGTTGCGCTGGTCATGACGGCAGTATTTCCGTCAATCTTGAGTTCAAATGGCAGACTGAGTGGGCGCTTGATCCCGTGAAGCGTTAAGGTTCCATGAGCCGTGTAATGGTTGTTTTTTCCTGCCTCAAATTGTGTTGCGGAAAAAACAGCTTCCGGGAAGCGGGCGACATCAAGCCATCCCCCGCCGCGCATCGCTCCGTCATAGGTCTTGTCTCCTATAGCGGCAGATCCTGTATCAATACGGACTGTGACGCTCGATTGTGCCAAGCTGTCTGGGGAGAAAACTATGTTGGCAGTCCATTTGTGGAAAACACCAGAGAAGTCTCCGATCTCGGAACCGCTTCCGCTGAAACGAATTTCACTATTTTCTGCAAGAACCTCCCAGCTTGGCGAAGACGCAAAGGCCGATAGCGGTAAAAGAAAAAACAGGCAAAGAAACAAGGTGAGTAAAGTTCGCACCGAATCCTCCCCTATTTCTTAAGGGGTTTAAGAATCGGAATCATACGGGTTAGAACGTCGTCTCTTTCAATAAAATGATGTTTGAGGGCAGCCGCAGCGTGAAGGACAACAAGTCCAACTAGCCCCCATGCGATGGTCTCGTGAACTTCTTCGAAACCCTCAGATAGCTCTGCTTTGTTTTCTAGCGAGGAAAGAATGGGCAAGTGGGGAATTTCAAACAGCCCAAACCAAACGGATGGGATCCCGTAAGAAGAGGACGATACAATGGCCCAGCCGCTGAAAGGGACGGCGAACATCAAAAAATACAAAAGGGCATGAGTCAGTTTAGAAATTTTGACTTCAATTGGCTTCATTCCTGCAGGGAGTTCAGGAACGGGGTGTGTAAATCTCCAAAATAGGCGCATGATAAGAAGGGCCAAGACGCTGAACCCCAAAGACTTATGAAACTGGAAGGCGGCTATACGGGCTTCGCGTGGGAGGATGTCTTCTTCTCCCATGACCAACCCAATTACCACGGCAAGAAAAATCAAAAAGGCCATTGCCCAATGAAGAAAAATGGCGGTTCTGGTGTAAGAATTGGTCATGAGGCCTCTCGCTTGGTTGGGAACATTCTCACCGTAAGATGAGCCTTCTCGAGCAAAAAGTAAACGGGTCAGAAAATTTTCACAAACCGAAATTTGTTGAGCGGGTCCCTCTGGCTCAGTGGTTGATATTGGAGTAAAGTCTTCTCATGAGAACACTCTATCACCTCTGGCTGCACCCTTTCTCTCGCAAGGTCCGTATGGTCCTTAGCGAGAAAGGATTGGAATTTGACCTGATTATCGAGAAAATATGGGAACGCCGGACGGAGTTTTTGGCCCTGAATCCGGCTGGGGACGTGCCAGTCTTGGTTGAACCGGACGGGACTACTTTGGCCAATAGCTGGGTAATTTGCGAATATTTGGACGAGGTTTACCGTGCGGTTGACCTGCTTGGTCCTGACCCGATTCAGCGTGCAGAAACCCGCCGATTGGTCAGTTGGTTTGATGTTAAGTTTAATCGCGAAGTCACAGATAATCTGGTGGGGGAGAAAATCATGAAACGCTTCCTTAAACTAGGTGAGCCTCATGCTCCTTCTATTCGGGCTGGACACGCCAATATTCACTACCACCTTGATTACATTGGGTTTCTAACTGAAAAAAGAAACTGGCTGGCTGGAGATCTGTTTTCCTTAGCAGATATTGCGGCGGCGAGTCATCTTTCGGCAATTGATTATAACGGCGATGTCCCGTGGGATGAACACCAAGTGGCGCGGGATTGGTATTCCAGAATTAAATCTCGTCCAAGCTTCAGGGCGTTGTTGGAAGATCGTATTCCCGGGTTTATTCCTGCCGCTCATTACGAAAACGTAGATTTTTAGAAGAAAATCTGGCTAATATGCCAAGAAGACCCATGGAAACTGTTTCTAATTTTCCCTTCTTGAAGGGGGAGAAGGAGTGATTTTCCAAAGATTAACAAGTTGGACAATGACAGACAAAAAACTATTCTGCTTTGGATATGGATATACGTCGGACTTTCTGGGTCGCGAAGTTGAGGGCTTGCCTGGCTGGAAAGTTTCAGGAACTACCCGCGATATGACCAAACGGGCTTCTTTGCGTGCACGCGGAGTTGATGCCCATATTTTTGGTATTGATAAACCTTTGGGAGATCCGTTGCAGATGATGGCAGAGGCGACCCATGTCCTCATTTCTACCCCTCCCGATCAGGAAGGAGACATGGTTTTTCGCTACCATGCGGAGGATCTATTAGCCTTACCGAAACTGGAATGGGTTGGGTATCTCTCGACAACTGGAGTTTATGGAGACCGTGACGGGGCATGGGTTGACGAAAAATCGGAAATTCGTCCCTCAACGATCCGTGGAACACGGAGGGCTATGGCAGAAAAACAGTGGCTTTCCTTGTTCAAATCTGCGGGACTTCCCATTCATATTTTTCGTCTTGCGGGTATTTACGGTCCCGGGCGCAGTGCCATTGATTCGGTACGGGCTGGCATTGCACGGCGGATCAATAAACCCGGGCACGCGTTTTCTCGCGTTTACGTTGACGATATTGTGCAGACAATCCTAGCTTCTTTTGCAAAGCCTCGTTCTGGGGCTATCTACAATGTGGCAGATGACGAAGCGGCCTCCAGCCATGAGGTGATTGCGTATGCCGCTCGTTTGTTAGGGCGTGAGCCCCCACCGATGATCCGTTTTGAAGATGCCAATTTAGCTCCCATCACTTTGAGCTTCTACTCGGATAACAAAAGGATCAAGAACGATTTGATTAAGTCAGAATTGGGGGTTTCTCTGAAATGCCCCAATTACCGTGTTGGTCTTGAAGCCTGCTTGGAAGCGGAGAAGTTTTATACAGTTCGGGGGGAAAGACCCCCGTGGGCTTCTGAAGTGGCCGGTTCTTCTAGTATTATTTAGGTTGCCTCTGGTGAACCTGGTTATTCCATTGCCCAGAAGGTATAGGCTAAAACTAGAAACCCAAACAAAATCCGGTACCACGCAAAAATCCCAAATCCACGGGAACCAACAAATCTGACAAACCAACGCACGACCAACAGGGCGACTACAAACGAACTGATAAAACCTGTCGCGATGAGGGCAAGGTGGTCAACGGTCAGAGTGTGTTGGTTTTTGTACAGATCTAGAGTTGAGGCTCCGACCATGGTTGGGATAGCGAGGAAAAATGAAAACTCGGCGGCTGTTTTGCGGTTCACTCCCACTAATAACGCCCCAATAATTGTGGCTCCAGAGCGTGAAACCCCAGGAATCATCGCAAGGCATTGGGCCAAACCGATTTTAAGGGCGAGGGGAAACGAAAAATCCTCAATTTCATGAACTTCTGATGGCGGGTGAAATTTTTCAGCAGCGAGCATGGCAAGGCCTCCCAAAATAAGGGAAATTCCCACCACAACGGGGGAGAAAAGGACGTCTTTGATAAAGTCATGCAAAAAAAATCCGGCGATAGCTGATGGAAAGAAAGAAGTGAGAACAATCAGAGTAAACTTCCAGCTGGCTGGGTTTTTTTGGAACAACCCTTTGGCAACATTCCACAATCTTGAAAAATAAAGAACGCAAATAGCCAGAATAGCTCCGAGCTGGATCACAACCTCAAAAACTTCACGTACGGCTGGATCAAAATTAAGCAAATCGGCAGCAATAATCAGGTGTCCAGTTGAAGAAACCGGAATAAATTCAGTCAGGCCCTCGACAATGCCTAGTAAGACTGCCTGAACAAAAGACGAAAAATCCACAGAAATTGCCCTATCTAAAGACGGTGTGTTTGACTAGTCTGCTTCGTTTAACATACCGAAACAGGTTTGTCTTTACGGGTTTTTCCAGCATCTAGTGGCAAAGTGACGGTCACACAGGTTCCTACCCCAACGGTTGAACGAATATCCATCTCTCCCCCGTGCAATTCGGCCAAATCCTTGGTGATGGCAAGGCCAAGTCCTGACCCTTCGTGGTTGCGGGTAAAGTGGTTGGCTGCTTGTTCAAAAGGTTTGGCTATATATTTCAGCTTGCTGGCCGGAATTCCGATACCAGTATCGGTAATTCGCATTCCGGTTTGGTTGGGAGAATGGAACCATTCAATTTTGACTTCGCCCCCTGGCTCGGTGAATTTAACCGCATTGGAAAGCAGGTTAAGGGCCATTTGCATAATGGCGCGCCGATCGCCGACGATAAAGAAATCCTCTTCGTCAGGAATTTCAGAGATTACTTTGACTTGTGCGTCAAGAGCGCGGCCTTCAATCATATGGGCTGCAAGGCGTAGGACTTTGAGAAAATTAAACTCTTCAAGGTCCAGTTGATATTTTCCGGCTTCGATTTTTGACATATCTAAAATATCGCAGATTAAATCTAGGAGGTGTTCGCCGCTTTCACGAATCCCGCCAATGTAATCGAGGTATTTTTCGGTTCCGATAGGGCCGAGCATCTGTCGTTGGATCATCTCGGAAAAGCCGATAATGGCATTAAGGGGGGTGCGCAGTTCATGGCTCATATTGGCAAGAAACTGGGATTTAGCGGCATAGGCACGTTCAGCAGCTTCTTTAGCTTCGCGCAATTCTCTTTCGTGAAGATTGCGTTCGGTAATATCTTGCATAATACCAAACAAGGCTGAAACATCTCCTTCTTCGTCCAGTTCGCAGCGACCCTGCAGCAAAATAAATCGTGATTCGCCGCTAGGTCGAAGAACACGAAATTCCATTTCATAGTTCCGTTGTTCAATCATGGCTCGTTGGAAAGCTTGAGCCATCCGGCCTCGGTCGCGGCGGTGGAGCATGGAGTTGACGTTATCCAACGTTGGGTGAAATTTGTCCTTGCTGGTTCCGAAAATCCGGTAAATTTCGTCTGAAAAATCAAGAGCGTTTTCGCCAACCCTCCAGATCCAGTGTCCCATGTGACCAATGGCCTGCGCTTCTGAAAGTTGTTCTTGCTGGCGTATCAGAGCGGTTTCATGGCTCTTGCTTTCGGTTAAATCTCGCAAAACAGCGTATACTTTATTGCCTACGCGTTGCTGGTGGCATTCAATCGAACGAACAGATTTGTTCTTGCCAATCATGCGGCATTCGAAAGCGATTAAATCTCCATCCTCTCCCTCACCGTTCATCAGGTTCTTAAAAACCGGACGAACATGGCTGCGGTCGTCAAGATGAACAAGGTCTAGAAATGTTTCCTGATTTTCATTCTCTGGATCATACCCGAACGTATCGCGGAAGGTTTGGTTGGTTTCAAGAATCTTGCCATCCTGATTCATTAAAGCCATGAGGTCGTGGCTGAGGTTGAGAAAAACACTCAGATCAGACTCGTGTGACAAAGCTGCTGCTGTTTTGGAAGGGGGAGCGGAGGGAGAGGCTTTGCGGGTCTTCCGTTTGCGGGGTAAATAAAGGGCTTCAAGCTCTGGCAAAGACAAAGAAAGAGAATCATCTGCTTCGCTGGCAATTAAAAAAGATCGGCCATCCGGTAAAACAAGCCGATCAAAGTGCCAAGAAACTTCTGTGGTAGGACTTTCATGAAACTGGATGTCGTGACAACCAGTGAGAATCGAGGAAACCCAAGGATCAAGGCCCTTGCCGCCAAGGCCGGGGCGGTCGTGCAGCGCATCTTCTGGATATTTGAATTCAAAAAGCTTGCGAGCTTCTTGTCCAACAAGAGCTTTGGCTTCAATCTTTAGCAAAGAGGTTAGTGTGTCATGGGCAAAAACGACAAGGCCACTTTCAGAAATCACCAAATATGGAGCATGTGCAGCAGATTTTTTCTTCCGGCGAACAGAACGGGCCTTCTCTGCCGGAGGAGAACCGACAGGTTCAGTGGTAGAAGCAAGAAATTTTGGTTTTGTTGAAGGCGGCATAGAGGACACTTTGACCGAATCATAATTCCATCCATGTTACATATCCAGAGTAAAAACGGATAGAACTTTGTGAAAAAAAGCCAAAAAGAACCTATTTTTCGCCTAAAACATCGGCGACCAGTCCCGGGGTGAGAAGTTGGGGAAGTACAATCGGGTCTGGCCGTTTGTTTGATTGAAGGTCACGAGGACCGTAGTAAACGTAAAGGGGAACTCCGTTTCGGCCATATTTCTCCAGAAAATCGGTAATTTCTGGATTGCGGTTGGTCCAATCGCCAAGCAAATAAGTAATATGGCGGTCTTTGAGGAGGGCTTGCGTGGAGTCTGTTGCCAAGGCAACACGCTCATTAACCTTGCAAGTCAGGCACCACGCGGCGGTCATGTTGATAAAAATCGGGTTATTACCAGCAAGAGCGTCTTCAAGGGCAGATGCGGTGAAAGGAATGTGGTTTCCAACGTGTTCTTGGTTGGGGCTTTCCAAATTAGCTTCGGGCGGCATAACGGCACTACTCATTGCTGCAATGAAAAGGGCAAGAAGGAAAAGCAGAATCGCAAGGCCTTTGACCAAAGGCCGCCATATCTTCTTGTGCGGTATTTGGTGTCCGATCCAGATAGAAAGTGCAATAAGGATCAATCCACCTTGAGCTAACAGAACGCCGTAAGACCCGGGGGTTTGTTGGTTATAGACCCATACTAACCAGGCAACTGAGGCATAAAGAGGGAAGGCTAAAAATTGCCGGAAGGTTTCCATCCATGCCCCGGGTCTTGGCAGGATGCGGCGCAAGGGGGGAAGAATACACAAAAGAATATAGGGAAGGGCCAACCCAAATCCTAACGCCATAAATACTGCTAAGGCAATGGGTTCTGGCTGGGTTAAAGCAAAGCCCATAGCGGCCCCCATAAAAGGAGCGGTGCAGGGTGTGGCCACCACGGTTGCGAGCATTCCGGTAAAAAATGTTCCAGCATAGCCATGTTTCTCGGTTAGTTTGTGGCCAAGATTGCTGAAAAACTGCCCTTTGAGTTCAAAGAATCCAGATAAGTTAAGCCCCATCAGAAAGAGAAGATAGGCGAGCAACAGCACAACAATGGGGCTTTGCAATTGAAAGCCCCAGCCAATTTTCTCCCCAGCGGTTTGTAGGGCAATCAAAACCGCAGCAATGCCCGCAAAGCAGGTCATGATTCCGGCAGTATAAAATCCGGCGTGGAGGACAGCGTGTTTTTGTTCCTTGGCGGACATTCGGATAAGGCTAAGAGCCTTCATGGATAGAATAGGAAATACGCACGGCATGAGATTGAGAATCAGCCCACCAAGAAGAGCAAAGAAAAGAGCTTTTCCCAAAGAAATTCCAAGGGTTTCCTGATTATCTCCGGTTGAAGTTTTTTGGGGTAAGGTGATGGGAAGTTCCACCTTGTATGAGAGGAGGGGGGCAGACTGATCCTCTGCATTTTCCACTGTGATAACGCCTTGAAGTATGGAAAGAGCACTCAAAGAGCGGGTATCCCTTTGTAGAGAAAGGATCAATTTGTCTTCGGTCAGACTAGCTTGTTGAGGAGCTGCATTTTGAACAATTCCCCATTCTTCGGGGAAGAAGGTGATTTTTTTTGCCCGTGCGAGAATGGATTTTTCTTCAGGATCAGGATGAAAAGTCAGAGTGAGTGTCTGGTCTTGCTCCTCGATTAAACCTTGCCAATTTGTGGATGCGGGGAGTTTGGATCTGGCAGAAGCAAAAAGATCTGGGGCTGTCTGGACAGCAGGTGTTCCTGTTGTAGAAATCGGTAGAGTTAGGCTGAGATCGACCGATTCGGGAACACAAATATCTTTACACGCCAACCATTCGACATGGGTGGTTAGGGTTACTTTGTCACCTTGGATGATTTCGGGGACAAGAATTGATGTCAAAAGAGTAACTTCCCCTTCATAGCCAAAATTGACCAAGGGGCCGAGAGGAATCTGGTGTGGGGCAGGCCAGAGAATCTCGCCAGAGGTAAAACCCTTGGGCAAATCCCATGTCATACTGGTGGGCTCTCCGGAATCTCCGGGGTTTTTCCAGTAAATGTGCCAACCATCACTTATTTTTTGGTGCAAAGCGATGGGAAGAGGCTCCCCTGGGGTGATGGCATTAAATTCAGACAGCAGCCGCGCTTCAACAAAAGGGCCAACAGGCGGCATACCCCCCGCATGGGAGGGGTGATATACGCCCCACAAGGCGACAAAAGTAAAAAGAAACAGGAGGAAGAACTGATTGTTTTTCATAGCCAAGAAAAGGGTGAGGGAGCCGTGAACCAACCATAGCGCAAAAACGTAATAAAACAAACCTCGTTCTGAAACGCGAAAGGTAAAGGGGCTAGCAGAGAACCCCTGAATTAAACGCTATCCGTTTGTTTTTCTACTTTTTGAATACAAATCTTTTGGCGAGGGTAAAATTAACCAGAAGAGAAAAAAGTGCTGCGATGGCCAGGGTAACAGTGGGGAAAGCGTGAGCGGCTTCAAAAAAATGGGTGGCCAGAAGAAAAACCAGCCAGTTCGTCACAAAACCAATTGAGTTGGTCCCAAAGTATTTTTGTAGTGATCTAAAACTAAGATCAACGCCACGGAAGGTCAGAAGACTATTGAGTAGCCATGTGGCAACAACAGCAACACAAAAAGAAGGAACTCTAGCCAGCGCATCTGGAATTAAGAACAGGTGGGAAATAAGATTCATAAGGCCTGCATCGACCACAAAGCCTGCAACCCCGACCCCTGCGAAGCTCAGTAACTCATGTGCCCTGTTCACGAAGAAGACCGAGACTTGTTGAGGGGAGCAGGAAAGGTAAGATATGCCAATCTTTTCTGCTCAAGCCGTAATCGCGCAATGCTATCTAGGAACAACCCGCAAACCAGCAAAATAATGGCAGCGAGCATCAAACCAAGACTAAGAATTGCTGTTGGCAGTCGTGGCACCAAGCCAGTGCTTAGGTATTCTTCCATGACCGGAACAAAAAGAGCGAGGGACAAGAAGGAAAAAAGACCTGCGAGTAAGCTAAAAAATAGAAGGGGTTTGATTTCTTTCATCATAAGGGCAATAAACCGCAGAATTCGGAAGCCATCTTTGTAGGTTGAGAGTTTGCTTTGCGAGCCTTCAATTCTCTTGAAATATGGTGCGGAGATCTCTGCCATCGGTAAAGACATTTGAAGAGCGTGGATTGTCATTTCTGTCTCTACTTCGAAGTTACGGCTAGCGGTAGGAAAGGTTTTTACAAACCGTTTTGAAAAGGCCCGATATCCGGAAAGCATATCTGTAACCCCCCGCCCAAAAATCAAAACAACAAGTCCTGTTAGTAACCGATTTCCAAGAACATGACCTCTTCGATAGGCTTCATCAGAATTAACTGGAACACGCGACCCGACAACCATGTCAAGGTTTCCGTCAACCAAAGTCTTAATCATCTTGGGTGCAACGGAGGGATCGTATGTTCCGTCTCCGTCCGCCATCAAATAGACATCCGCTTCAACATCTGCGAACATACGGCGAATGACATTGCCTTTGCCGGCTTGTTGCTCTTTTCCAACAATTGCGCCTGCGGCGCGTGCGACCTCAGATGTGTTGTCCGTTGATGCGTTGTCATATACATAGATGCGTGCGTTGGGCAGTGCCAAGCGGAAATCTTCCACTACTTTCGCAATGGCAGCTTCCTCATTGTGGCAAGGGAGAATGACCGCAATATCCATGAGGAAAATCCTAGATAACTAGCCTCTTATTGTCCAGAGAGAAAAGGGGAGCAACCCCCTATTCTGAATCCTGCATAGCCATGATCTCACGGTCTGCGTAGCGTAGCCGCAAAGCCAAAGCTTTGGCAATTTGCTCCAAGAGGGTACAGGCAAGTCGTCTATGTTCTTCACGAAGTTTGACAAACTGTTCCCGCCGCAAAACAAAAAGTTCAGTATCTTCAACGGCGGTTGCATCATTGAAGCGAGCTTTTTGAGACAAGAACGCCATTCCACCAAAAAAGTCCCCCCGTCCATACGTTAGAGAATGAAGCCCGACGTCTTCGCCTGTCAACGGAAGCGTAATGCGGACAGCACCTTTACGGATCATATAAAGCTCATTACCTGGATCACCAAAGGCATAAACTTTTTCGTTTTTAGAAAGTGAACGTCTCTCAAGACAAGAATCAAGATCGCTCAAAGTTTCCTCTTTGTGATCTTTGAAGAGCTCCATGTCCTGTACTTCCAAAGGTGGAAGACTGGATTCACTCGTGGAGCTTTGTCCAAGAATTTGGTCTTCAATCCATTCGACAGCATCATCCAGATCACGGAAAACTTTGGTGTGGTCGCTGGCGACTGTCAGTTCCATTTGCTCGAAAAACTCAGCGATGTTGCGGCCATTCGGAAGCGGGTGAGCCAAGTTACTGAAGATAAGATAGGCACCCCGTTCGGCCAAAGAATCACGAATCTGGCGGAGGAGATGAACAGCTGTCACATCGACCGATTGGACTCTGCGCATATCAAGGATGATATAGGTTCGTTTCTCAAGTTCGGGTTCAATAGCCATATAAAGCTGGTCTTTGGTGCCGAAGAAAATACTCCCCTGTAGTTCGAAAATGATAGATTTGTAACCTTGTTTCTCAAGAATCTCCATTTCGTGATTCAAGCGGACCCATTTTGAAAAACGTCCACTACAGCTCATTTTGCGGCGAATAATGGTGCTGTTCAGCTGTTCACGAATGAACAGAGCCATTGCAAGGGCGATCCCAACACCGGAGGCGGCAATCAGGCTGTGTCCAACTGCTACAGCAACCACGACCAGAATGACAACAAAGTCAAGAATTGTCCATGGGGACCCGAGGAGATGAACGCTATGGCGGTCAATCATTCGCGCTCCAACAACTATCAAAATTCCGGCAAGGGCACTGATAGGAATCCAAGCAATAAACGCACCTAAGGCTAAAAAGGCTACGAGAGATAATACGCCTTCGATAATTCCTGAAATGCGGGTTTGTCCACCGCTGGCCAAGTTGACCATTGTGGCTCCCATTTGCCCTGCTCCTGGCATCCCTCCAACGCAGGCCGAAGCCATATTCCCAAAACCTTGGGCCACAAGTTCACGGTTAGGGTCGTGGCGGCTGCGCGTAAGGGCATCAAGGACAACTGCAGTTTTAAGGGTATCAATCGAAAGCAAAATGGCCAAAGTAAAGGCAACTCCGAACAGGCTTCCAATTTGGCTAAGCTTTAACTCTCCTATTTCCTGCCAGCGTCCGGTAATAGCCTCTAACATACTCGAAGCAGTTCCTCCCAATGGGCCAATGACCATTTTGTTTTCAGAGAGAATGAGCAGCGAAGGATCGGCAGCGGCTAAACCAAAGTAAGTAATAACCCCTGCCAATAAGCCGATGATAGCGGCTGGAACGACACGAGTAACCAAAGGAGCTCCAACCATGACTCCTGCTGTGACAAGACCGATAACGGCACTTTGCCACTGCCATAATTCAGGGGAAAGGAGGGCCTTCCACCAAGAACCGGATGCTCCAAGAAACTTTGGAATCTGACTGCTGATGATAATCAAACCAACACCAGTTAGGTAGCCACTCACCACTGGAAAAGGAATATATTTAATCAAGCTGCCGATTTTCATGAATCCAAGTAAAACTTGTACGACACCAGATAAAAGACCAAGAGCCATTAGCATCAAAACAATTGTCGTCGGCGCAATGCCTTGCTGCACGAGTTCAATGGCGAAGGCAGATAAAACAGCCGCAGCAGGGGCACAAGGTGCTGTAATCAAGCGGTTGGTTCCCCCCAATGCTGGGGCAATTAAACCAAGGGCCGTTGCTCCGAGAATTCCAGCTAAGGCACCAAGTCCTGCGTAAGTCGGACCAATTGAAGCATAAATTATCACACCAAAGGCGATGGCCGAAGGAAGAGCCACCAGCATAGCGGCAAGACCACCCCAAAAGTCCCCAACAAGCGTATCGTTTTTAAATTTGATTGTCATATTCATGTTTGTGGTCCGCCTTTAACCCGTCTTAATCGTTATTTGAAATTTTTATACAACACCCAATAGGTCCGTTAAATTTTCCAGAGTAATGGGAAAGGTTGTAAGCTCTTAGCTCTTGCGCCAACTTCAACGGGCGGTGATATTAACCACGATGATTTTTCTTTGTCCACACTAAAATTGTCCGGTAATAAAATTACCAAATTCATGTGAGTAATGCGATAAACAAACGATTTTAGGTGGAAGGTGCGAAATATATCTACAGTCCTATTGTTGTAGCCCAGCGAAGAAAAAGTTGAGCCGAAACATATAAAATAAGGACTGCGGTTGTAACCCTGATCCACTTGGGGTCAATGAGCCGTGCGCCTGACCACGCTCCAATTTGTCCCCCAATCAGAACGGACAGAAAGAGGGGACCGTAAGCAAGCAAAGAGTGCGCAGTATTTTCTGTGTTTTCTGCTTTTATAAAATGCCCGATCAATCCGGCTGTGGAATTTAGCAAAATAAAAATGCTGCACATTCCAGCAATTTCTTTTTCTTGGTTTTTTCCCAAAGCATACAAAAGGGGGGAGAGAAAAACGCCTCCGCCGATTCCAACTACTCCGGACAATAGGCCAAGACAAAACCCTACGGGAATAGAGAGCTTGAGGGGTGAGGGCCCCCATTTTTTGTTGCAGGAATTCAACAAAGGTTTTTGCGGTATTCTTAGCATACATACGGCAGAAATCAGTAGGGACAAGGCCAGAAGAAAAAGGAAAACTGTTTTTGAGATGTCTATTTGCCCTCCGATCAATGCTGCGGGAACTGACGAGATTGCCCACGGAATAACCATCCTGAAACAACTGGGATGCCATTTGGAGAAAGCAAACGTTCCGCCAAAAACGACAATAATGTTGCAAGTCAGTGAGACGAGAGGAAAAATGGCTAGATCGGTGTTGGCTAGAGCTAGCAGGGCACTATAGGTTGATCCTCCTCCGAAGCCAACGCTTGCGTAAATCAAAGCGGTCACAAAGAATGAAAATCCCAACAAAACCGTCATAGCGCAGGCCTTGAGAGGATTGGTGGCCGATCATGCCGTTTTTTTAGAAATACTACCCATCGCAATTGGTTAGTTCCCGAACAAAATCGGTTAGAGCCGTGAGCCGTCTCCGTTTGCAGCGTTCGGCTTCCAAGATGGACTGGGCTTTTTGGATGGATTTTTCAAGGTTGGTGTTGACGATGATATAGTCATATTCGCTGTAGTGGGAAATTTCGTCGGAGGCTTTCTGCATTCGGTCTTGAATGATAGATTCATCGTCTTGTTGACGGGAGCGGAGGCGTCTTTCCAGTTCTTCTTGAGAGGGAGGAAGAATAAAAACAGTTACAAGGTCATTGACCAGTTTCTGCTTGAGCTGCTGGGTTCCCTGCCAATCAATGTCAAAGATAATGTCTTGCGAATTTGCAAGGGCCTCTTCAACAGGCTTGAGGGGGGTTCCATAATAATTACCAAAAACTTTTGCGTGCTCAAGCAACTGGTTATTGTCAATCATCGCGGTGAATTGCTCTTTGCTGATAAAATGGTAATCTTTGCCGTCTACTTCCCCCGGGCGGGGGGGGCGGGTGGTTACAGAGACCGATACCCTTAAATCCGGATCATTTGCCAGCAAAGAACGCGTAATTGTGGTCTTTCCTGCACCGGACGGCGAGGACAAAATAAACAGCAAACCACGACGATTGATTGGAAGTAACATGCGCGTATTCTACAGAAATTCATTTCTCCTGCAACAGGGAAGCCGTCTTTGAAAACTATTTTGATTACAGGGGCATCAAGTGGAATTGGCCGCGCTCTTGCGCTTCATTATGCCAAAAACGGGGTTCGGCTTGCTCTGGCTGGCCGGAACCTTGGAAGGCTTGAAGAAGTGGCCGTTCTATGTCGAGCAAAGGGGGCAGAAGTTCACTCTGCTCTGATTGACGTGACTTCGGCAGATATTGTCGGCCGTTGGATACATGATCTGGATCGGCGGTTTGTACTTGATATGGTGATTGCCAATGCGGGTATTTCTGGTGGGACGGGTGGGATTGTGGTTGATGAGCTTCCTGCGCAGGCGAGAGAAATTTTTTCTGTCAATTTTGAAGGAGTCCTCAACACAATTCACCCTGTTCTGCCAGCTATGATGCGGCGGGGGCAAGGACAGTTGGTCATTATGAGTTCTCTGGCGGGGATTGTCCCTCTTCCCGGGGCCCCTGCGTATTCAGCGTCCAAGGCAGCAATTCGTTACTATGGTGAGGCGTTGCATTCTCGCCTTAAACCTTTCGGTGTTGATGTCAGTGTTGTGTGTCCGGGGTTTGTTGAAAGTGCTATGACGGCGGCCAACCCTTTTCCGATGCCGTTTCTTCTCTCGGTGGAGAGGGCTGCGTGCCTTATTGCCAAGGGCCTTGAAGCCAAAAAAATGCGAATCAGCTTTCCGTGGCCTATGGTTCTTGCGATGAGGCTTTTGCTTGCGGTCCCGCCAGCTTTGCGGGGACGGCTTTTGGCCAAAGTGCCTGAAAAACCAGCAAAATTCAGCTCTTGATGGTTTTTTATTCGCAGTTGCACATTTTTATTGCAATTTTTGCTGAGTTCCTGTTTCCTTAAAGACATGAACTACGCCTCTTTCTCATTTTCTGGCAGGTCTGTTGCCTTTATAGCAATCTCCGCGAGTGCTGCCGCGGCGGGTTGAGCCCGCACAGAACCGACTTTCCCCCTTATTCGCGTGAAGAGCGCATTCATATCAAAGATGTTCACTTAAGAATTGGCCCGTTAGGCCGCAGGCGGTTACCTCTATGTATTCAGTTTCCTCTCAGCACCATCATTCTCCACGTTCTTTGTATCGGGCGTGTTTTGAGACCCTAACCCCTAACGTGGCCGCAGATTTGCTGGTGTACGGCAAGGAACGGCTTGGAACAATTAGTCTCGCACAAGGGGAAGGAACGGCACCAACTCCTAGATTTATTCAAGAGGCTGTTGCTCAGGCGTTGCTGGAAGGAAAAACCCATTACGGACCTGTTTTGGGGAATCCTATTCTGCGGCAAGAGATTGCTTCGTACCATTCTCGCATTTTTGGCCATGACATTCCCCTGAATCGTGTGGTGGTGACGACATCAGGGACCACGGCGGTTCATCTTGCTATTCAGTCCTTGATTGACCCGGGGGACGAGATTGTTGTTCTAACCCCTATTTGGAAAAATCTGGTTGGTATGATGGAACTGGCCAGAGCCAAGGTGGTGGAAGTTTGTATGGATGAAGAAGATGGCGCGTGGTCTTTGGACTCTGAAAAATTATTTTCTGCCTGTACGCCACGTACGAAAGCAATTTTATTGGTCAGCCCCAATAACCCAACAGGTTGGGTTATGTCCTCTTCACAAATTAAGGATATTCAAGAATTTGCAAGAAATCTTGGTATTTGGATTATTGCAGACGAAGTGTACGCGCGATGTATGTATACCCAAACAAGGTCCCCCAGCTTTCTAGATTCAGCCTATCCTGATGATAGGCTTTATGTCGTGAATAGCTTTTCTAAAAGCTGGGCGATGACTGGGTGGCGGATGGGTTGGATGATCTGTCCTAGCGATGCGGAAGAGAAGCTGCGCGATTTGATCCTGTATGAAACAATGGGTCCCCCTGCTTTTACCCAATATGGGGCTCTTGCCGCTCTTCGTCATGGTGAGGAGTTTATCAAAGAGCAATTATCTCACTGGGAAAAGAACCTTGATATGGTCATGAATAAATTTGAAGAGCTTCCTCGTGTGCGTATGGCTCGTCCAGCCGCTACGTTTTATGCCTTCTTCAAAGTTGAGGGAGAGCCAGATTCCATGAGTTTGGCAAGGAGATTGATTGACGAAGCTGGAGTGAGCCTTGCTCCCGGGGCATCTTTTGGAAGCTCCTGTCCCGATTACTTGCGTTTGTGTTTTGGGGCCGCGCCAGAGGTTATGGAAGAAGCGTTGAATCGGCTGGAAAAGGTTCTGCGGTAACTCAGAAAAACCACCGTTACGGGGCATTGTTAGACATAACATAAAGATGTTTTCCACCGGAGTTTTATTCACTATGGTTGACTTTTGTCATTGGTTGGTCTAGTTAGAGGTTCTGCCGGATGCTCCGGCGTAAAGAGTAGAAGTAGAGGTAGTCACGGAGTGGCTGCCAGATCGGATGGTCCTGTTGCTAGACTTTTTAGTTGCGGGATTGATAGTTAGAAACCGAAAAACAAACGGAACCACAGCGACGACATAAAAAAGAAAAAAGGAACCTTCTTCATTCCTGATTTTTTGTTGAGCCCAGTCCATATTTTCACACATGACATCATCATCACCTTCATATCTACAGCGTTTTCTTTCATCTTCCTTGCCTGTCCTCGACCTTTGCGTTCGCGCTGGTCGTTTGCTTGGCTATGCAGCGCGGCTTCGGACGCGGGATTTTTTTACTCGCCATAACAGGTTGCGTCTTCGTTATGTTGTAAGCGGTTTTTCCGGGTTGGCTATTGTGCTTGGTCTTTATGCAGGTGGCCAAATTCATCCTACCGCTTCGTCCCAAGATTCTATGAGGCTGGCGGCTGAGTTTTCCTCTCTTGAGCCTTCAATGGGGATTGAAACTGCTGGGGGCGTTCTTCAGAATGCTTCCCCCTTTCTTGCACAAGAGACTCTCGATTCTTTTCGTGATCCGAGTGGCCAAATTCGCCGCGATCAGGAAACAATTAAGTCCGCTGCTTTGATTGAAAAAGCAGAAATGGAACCAGCTCCTCTTACTCCTAAGGAGCTGAAAATTCATGTGGCCAAGGGTGACACTCTTGCGGGCGTGCTTGAGAATGCGGGGTTGGAAAACGGAGAAGCAGGAGAAGTTGTCAAAGCTGTTTCCAAACATTTCAATCTGAAATCCTTGCGGGCAGGGCAGGCTCTGGATCTTCGGCTTGAGCCTGATTCCACTGGCTCTGATTATAACTTCTCCAAAGTTTCCTTTATCGTTGATCCGCTTAAAACACTTCATGTGGAGCGGGCGGATGATGGTAGCCTTGCCACGCATCTTGATGAAAAACGGGTTGTTCAACGCCGCGAATCAAAACGTGTGGTGATTGATGGATCGGTTTATGGTTCGGCTGACCATGCGGGGCTTCCCGATCGTGTAACGGCAACGGCGATTCGTCTCTTTTCTTACGCTATTGACTTTCAGCGGGATATTCGTTCGGGTGATCGTATGGAAGTCATGTACGATAGCTTTAGCACTGAAGACGGTTATGTTGCCAAAACTGGAGATATTGTTTTTGCCCGTATGGTTGTTGGCGGCAAGGATTACACGCTTTTCCGTTACAAGACCAAAGACGGACAGGTTGATTACTACACCCCCGAAGGGAAAAGCCTTCGTAAGTCGTCTGGTCTGATGAAAACGCCGGTAGCTTTTGGCCGGATGTCATCGGGGTATGGTGTGCGGGTTCATCCGGTTCTTGGATATACCAAAATGCACAAAGGGGTCGATTTTGCGGCTCCAACTGGTACAGCGATTTTTGCTTCTGGTGATGGGGTGATTGAAAAAGCTAGCCGGTTCAGCAGCTACGGTAATTATATTCGTATTCGCCATAGTTCGAAACTTTCTAGTGCCTACGGGCACTTGAGCCGCTATGCCAAAGGGATCCGTCCCGGGGTTCGTGTTAAACAAGGGCAATTGATTGGTTATGTTGGGACAACGGGTCGTTCAACTGGCCCTCATCTTCATTACGAAATTTTAGTTAATGGAGTTCAGGTTAACCCACGCTCGGTTAAATTTGCCGTTGATACTTCGCTTAAAGGCGAGGATATGAAGAAATTCCGCCAGATGATTCGCCGTGTTGACGAAGAATACGCTCTGCAGGTCAAAGATAGAGTTCATGTTGCTTCTAACAAGCAATAGTTTTCAAGCGGGTATTCTTGATTAATTAACTAAAAAGACTTCCGGTTGCGAAAGCGAAAAGGATAAGCAATCCAAAATCGCGGTTAGAGCGAAAGACGGCAAGACAGCTTGCCGGATCATCCAGATCCCAGCGAGAAACTTGCCGAATCAGGTGAAAAGTTGCGATAGCCCATAGTCCGTAAAAAAACGGACCTTGGTTGGTTAACCAACCGGAGAAATAAATCATCAAGGTAGCGGCTCCATAAAAACCACTAATGAACAAAGGACTGCGCTGGGCAAACCATAGAGCCGTGGATTTGATTCCGATAAGGGCATCGTCTTGTTTATCCTGATGGGCGTAGATTGTATCATAACCAAGTGTCCAGCATATTCCTGCGCCATAAAGCAGCATCGCCGGAGCATTGATTTCCCCGCGCAAACTTGCCCACCCCATAAGAGCCCCGACGTTGAATGTGAGGCCCAAAACCAGCTGAGGACACTGCATCACCCGTTTGGCCAGAGGGTAAATCCCGACCAAGCCAAGCGAGGCAACTCCAACCAAAATAGCGGAGGCGGGGAGTTGAACAAGAATTAAAAGCCCCATCCAGAGCAAAACCAAAATCAGTAAGACTGCTTGCAAGGGAGTTATATCTTCGGCGGCGAGAGGGCGTGATTTTGTGCGCTCGACCTGCTGGTCAATCTTGCGGTCCCATAGATCGTTGATGGCACAGCCAGCCCCCCTCATAATGACGGCTCCTAGGCCAAAGAGAAACAAAACATACCAGCCCCATACGCCTAGGCCTGAGAGCCCACCTGCTGCGGCTAAAATCGCCCACCACCCGGGAAGGAGCAGTAGCCACGTACCAATAGGACGGTCAAGTCTCATGAGATACGCAAAAGGCCGAGCGTGGGGAGGTAATTTCTGTTCAATCCATCCACCGGATTGAATATCCGTGTGCGGTGTGTTGGGCTTTATGCTATGGCTATGTTCCATGATGATGACTCCCGACCTTAATTTTGACTACCGCTTACCGAGACTCCTTCTCAGTTTTCCCGTGAAGGAAGACGAAGGCGAGATTTGTTTGCCCGACGATCAAGCGCATTATCTCAGAACCGTTCTGCGCCGTCCAGATGGTGCGGAGCTGCGTGTGTTTTACCCAGAAAGTGGTGAGTTTCTGGCTGAAATTAAATGGGTTGGGAAAAAAGGCGTTTCTATTTTGCTGCTTCGTCAAATTTGTACTCCTTCCAAAATCCCCTTTCGTCTTCATCTGGTTTTTCCTCTTCTTAAAAAGGATCGTCTTGATTTCCTGATTGAAAAGGCGGTGGAACTGGGAGTGACTGATCTTCACCCTGTAACGACTCAGCACAGCGTGAATCGTGATCTGAATTTCGAGCGAGTTACAGCTCAAATTAAGGAAGCAACGGAACAGTGCGAACGTCTAGATATTCCCCTTTTATCCCCTATTGCCCCACTTGTTCAGCTTCTGGAAACATGGGGGAAAGCCGTCCCTCTTTATGCAGCTCTTGAACGGCAAGATATTGTTTCCTTGAGAGATATCTGCTCGTCCGCTTCAGGGGATCGAGGTTTTCTGATAGGGCCAGAGGGAGGCTTTTCCACCGAGGAGTTTACTTTGCTGCAAAACCGCAACTTTGTGATTCCCGTTGGTCTTGGTCCGCGTATCTTGCGGACGGAAACTGCGGCACTTTACGGGCTCAGTCTATTGAACGCAGAAAAAACGCCGGAATAGTTTCGATTCGTTCGGGTTTTCCGGCAATAAAGCTTGGGGCGTTTGCTGCGAGTCGTTCGTTTATTTTGATAAAATTTCCATTGCTAAAACCTATCACGTCATAGGTATGGAGATTTTCGCGTTCGCGGTCTGCTTCCCTGTAAGCCCATATCTGGGTTCCTGAAGAGGGAAGGGCGCAGCGGTGAAATAGGGCAAGAAGGGCCCCATTTTCGCTTTTTCCTTGCGCGATAACCTGTTTGCCTTCAAAGCCTGTCCCTCTTTGGTCTACCTCATAAACCGGATGGCGAAAGAAGGCTTCAAAGTGGCGTCTTCCTTTTGGCCGAAAAACAATGACTTCGCCAAACGTGCCTTCTAAGCAAGTTTTGATAGCGTGTGCGTATAAATCAGCTGCGGATGTGAATAAAACACGTATGCTGTTCAACATGAAATCCTCGATTGTTTGAATTATGGAACTTTTAGACTTATTTCTGACCTATGTCCATAAATCTTGCATAATTTGTTTTTTGACAAATATTGGGACTTTTCTTGAAGTCTATGATCCCGCATAATAGGAGAAGCGGTTTAGGCGTTCCCTAAACCCTTGTTGCTATGTACGGAGGCTTTTTAATATGCGTTTCTTCTTTCCCCGCGACTTGCTCAAGGCCGCCTCTTTCCTTGTTTTTCTGGTGACTGCGCCCGTTCAGGCAGATGATCAGGTGATGAACCTGTTTCCTAAGCAGCGAGCAAGCCATCAGGAACAGGTCGACTCTTATGCCGCCCACTATCAGGAGCGCGGGCAGGCTTATGTTGACCATATGTACTCGACAGGTGGGGAAGAGCCGATGGAGCCGGATATTTTGATTGGTGAACTCAAAGACGAATCAATTGATACCGTTCCGATTGATACCGGAGAAGTGGCTGACCTAGTCAAGCAGGCTGAGGATAAAGGCATAATTTCTGAGGATGGCACTTCACCAACCGAAGATTCTGTCAAAGAAAAGATTCCTCCTCGGGAAGGGACCCCTGTTCCCGTGGGTGAACCTAAGAAAGAGAGTGGAGATAAAAAGGAAGTGGTGGCTCCGGCAACTTCTCAGGAGGGAGCTTCTCAGGATATTATACCCGCTCCGTCTCCTAATCCGGTTGCTAGTCCGTCTATGCCCGATTCCCAGAATGGGGCAGATGTTGATATAGGTAAAGGGAAGGAAACTGAGAAAGAAGTCAGTGGGGAAGTTGCTCTTCCCACACCTTCAACAGATGGGGCAGTTCCCGCAACGGACTTGGTTTCTCCACCGGCATCTTCTCCTGAAACGTCACCTGAGAAGCCTTCGGGAAGTTTGTAAAGACCACTTCTTTCTGCTGGTGTGCAAGTTTCGGAAACTGGCCACGTTCAGAAATCGTCCATGGCCTCGGCAAGGATCAATTCGCTGACTTCCATGCTGGGGTCATCGAAAAAGTCCCGATCGTCTGATGCCGGTTCATAACCGAGCAGCGTAAACGCAACAACGAGAATCAAGCATGCAGCAGTTGCAAGGCCGCCTGACCAGATCATGGGGTGCCGTTTCAGGAAAAACGGTGTGGATTTGTGTTGAGGCTGCTTTATAGCCAAATCTAGCATTTGATCCAGACGAGCTTTGGGAATCATGGGCACAACCGGCCCATAGGCAGGGTCAAGATAATTGCGCGTATCGGTCATGACGGTCTCCATTCAAATTGGCAGGCAAGTGTGCCTCTAGTGTTTTAAGTCCTCGTGCTACCAGATGTTCAACAGCTTTTTCAGAAGTGTCCATAGCGCGAGCGACTTCTTTGCGACTGTTTTCGTGAAAGTAAGTTAAGAGCAAAGCTTCTTGTTGTCTTTCTGGCAGGTGTTTGATCCCCTTGAGCAGAATGTCCTGTTGTTCTTTGCGGTTTAATTGGTCGGTGGCGGTATCTGCAAGGCTGGGTAAATCTTCTGGCAGCTCCACGGATCGTTTGCGTGGACTGCGGTGAATGTCCATGCAAGCATTATAAGTGGTACGGCTCACCCATGCCTGAACTGATCCGCCAGCCTGCCATTTTGGGGCATTCTGCCACAATTTAATAAGAACGTCTTGCATGATATCCTCAGCCTGAGCGCGATCTCCTTGTAACAGTCGGAAGGCGAGCCCGAAAATCCGTTGTCCCAAGGCATGAACAAGCTGGCGAAAGGCGCGGTCATCGCCCTTCGCCGTTTGTTCTAACCAAAGAGCAAGTTGCCCGTGGTCTCCGTGGCTCATGAGTTAGGGGGCTCCCACTTTTCCTGATGCCTCGCCTTCAGGAGATTTGTCCCCCTCTTTTTGGCTGTTTCGGTTCTTCCAACGATCTTTCATTTTGGCCCGCATAACCTCGCGGCCCTTATCCACTTCATCTTTGGAAAGTTTGCCATCTTTGTCACTGTCCGAATCATTAAACATCTGGTCAATTTTTTCTTTGTGAGATTCGAGCATCTCTTCTTTGGTCAAAAAACCATCGGCATTTTTATCGGCTTTCATAAACATTTTTTCATGTCTAGCTTTGCTGTCTGGGCTGTTTGGACCGCCAGTTGGGGGAGGGCCGCCTGCTCCGTCTGCCGGAGGAGGAGTCGGGGCATCTGCCGTTGGTTCAGCCATAACAGGAGAGGAAAAAGCGAGTAAGCCAGCCGTCAGCAGCAAGGCACAAGATGTTTTTTTCATAAATAAAAATCCTTTTGTCGGAGAAATCCTATTTTTGTACACAGTGTACCTAGGTATAACGCATTCTTTCAGAAATTCCCCCCGCAGAATTGTAGAATCAATATGTTGTCACAACGATTCTTGCAAGGCTTTCATAGCTTCAATTCGGTCAGAGAGCATTTTCTTAAGGGCTTCGCGTAAATAGGGCTCAATATCTCTGTCACCTTGCGGAGAATTGGAAACAATTTGATCGTACAGACCCCGTGTCTCTGGATGAACATTTAGAATAATGGTATGGTCGCTCAGACGGTCGTCTATCACATCGCGGATGAATCCACTGACATTGATGTTCATGTTATGTAGGGTTTCGTACTGGTCGTGGCGGATTACCAAACAAACGCTTTTCATATCCTTGGTCATAAAACCACCTCTTTCTTGATCTATAAACTGCCCAAAAATAGTTAATTATATATAAATTTTGATTTTAATATAAATTTAACATAAAATATATATAGTTATATAATATTATATATTTTTACAAACCGATCTTGTCGAAAGGACAACGCCATGCTTGTTGAGTATATGCTCTATCTTTTAGCAGCTTTCGCTGTTGGGTTTCTTCTAACCCGTTTTCTGGTTAATGTTGGCTCCAACGAGATTGCTGTTATGGAACAGAGATACATTGGGTCTTCTCTGGAAAGTGGACGCGTTTTTGCGATGGAAAATCAAGTGGGGCTGAAGGCAAACTACCTTGCCCCGGGACTCCATTTTATTTTGTGGCCAATTATAAGCGTTGTCTCAAAACCCGTCTTTCTGACGATTGGCGCAGATGAGTTGGGAATTATTGAAGCAACGGACGGCGCCCCTCTTTCGGCGGGTCGTATCTTTGCCGATGATCCAGCGGGCAACACGCATGGAAACTTCCAGAATCCTGTTGAGTTTTTGAAAAACGGAGGAATTCGCGGCAAGCAATTGCGTTTTCTGACCAATGGAACCTTCAAGATCAATCCCTATTTGTTCAAAGTCACCAAAATCAAAAAGACAGTCATTCGCGAAGGACAAGTTGGTGTGGTAACGGCCATGGATGGTGAACCTCTTGCAACTGGGCGGTTGTTGGGTCACAGCGTTGAAGGCCATACTCTTTTTCAACGGGCGGATGCCTTTCTGAAAAACGGTGGCCAAAAAGGACCTCAAATCGATTTTCTCCGCCCGGGGACCTATAATATCAACACTGAAATTTTCAAAGTTGAAATTCACGATGCGGTCAGTATTGGCGAAAATGAAATTGGTATTGTTGAGGCCCGAGACGGGTTGCCGATGAATGTTTCTGACGTGGTGGTTAAAACACCAGAGGGGCACAATAACTTCCAAGACGGCCAAGAATTCTTGAACAATGGAGGTTCTCGTGGTCCACAAGAAAACATCCTGACCCCCGGGACCTATTATATTAACCCGTATTTGTTCTCGGTCTCAATTCGTGAGCAAATTAAGGTTTCAAAAGGAGAGGTTGCCGTTTTGATTTCCAACATTGGCAAAGACCCATCCGAATACGTTGCCGAAGCAAGTCATGGCGATGCAACATGGGAAGAAGGTGGAAAGACCCGTCACGTTGTCCCTAAGGGATTTCGTGGAATTCAGAAAGAAGTTCTGGGGCCCGGGGCGTATAACATCAATCCGCTAGCCTATACGTCAATCATTATTCCTACGACAACGCGTTCGGTCGATTGGGGAGGGGATCGCAGTCGGAGAGAAGAGGGAGTCAAAGCCTTTGATCCTTTCCAAGTGGTTTCGCATGATGGGTTTCCCATGCAAATCGAAGTGCGTTGCCAGTATCGCATTTTACCCGAAAATGCTCCGTATATTGTGCAGAAATTGGGGTCGATTGCCGAACTGGAAAGCAATGTGATTCATCCTCAAATTGACGGGATTTTTAGGGCGCAAGTCTCGCGGTCTCCAGCAATTTCTTACCAGCAAAACCGCGCTGAGGAGCAAAAGGGAGCCGAAGATGCTGTTCGGGCAGATCTTACCAAATACCGCGTCGAGGTTGTTTCGGTGATGATTACCAATATCCATTTGCCGGAAGCTTTGATGCAAACAACCCAGCAAAAGAACTTGGCCGAGCAAGAGAAATCAATGTTTGATGCCAAGAAAGAAGCCGAACAACGCCGGATTGAGTTTGAAAAAACCAAAGCGGAGGCTGATCAGCAATTGGCGATTATTACAGCCGAAGCGGGGATCAAAGTTGCTCAGCACGAAGCACGGCAAACAGAAGAACGGGCGCGGGGGGATGCTGCTCGAGTGAGAATGCTGGCCGAAGCCGAAGCCACGCAAACCACGCAGGTGGGTGATGCCGAGGCGGGGGTCATTCGCTCGAAAGGGGAAGCTCAGGCCAAGGCTTACCGTGACCAAGTGGATGCTTTGACGGCTCAGGGCGTAACAATGGTTGAAGTGGTCAAATCAATTGCGGCAGCTGGCCTTAAAATTACTCCTGACATTCAGGTTTCAGGGGCCACAGGCGGCGGAGCAGGAGATACATCCGGTCTTGTTCAAGTCCTATTGGCACAAATGGTTAAATCCAAAGACGCCGCTTAACTTTTTCCTCTTCGCCCTTTCCCTTATTCTAGGGAGAGGGCGAGTTGGGGGGACTGCCCTAATTCCGCAGCGGTTTTCCAGTATTCAGCATATGCTCAATCCGGTCGATGGTGTTCGGATTCTTAGCCAGTTTCATGAACTCGTCCCGTTCCAATTTAACAATATCGTCTTCTTTGAGCGGATTGGTCCAATCTCCCTTTTCTCCTCCAGAGAGAACACGGGCGAGAGCCTCGCAAACCACAACATCGTACGGCGAGGCCTTACCGGATTTGCGGAGATCAGCAACCGCTAAGTCTAAAGCCATTTTCCCAGATGGGCCGGGTAAGCGAATTTCTTCCTTCATAACGGGCGGAGCGTAATCTTTGGCTAGTTCCAACGCTTTAACTTTGGCATCATACAACAAGCGATCACGGTTCATGGTGATCCCATCGCTTTCCCGCAAATACCCTATGTCTTTGGCATCTGCAGCCGATTTGGCAACCTTGGCTGTTGCGATGGTCTCAAAGGCTTGGCGGATTGCTCCCATGGGAGTATTTTTAGGAGAGAACCAGATTTTTTGTCCTTTGGTCGCTGTGTCATAAGCGGCTTGTTCACGGTCTCTATAGCGAAGGATCATTTCCTTGCAGCCACCCCAGCCTGGAATAAAGCCAACTCCGACCTCGACCAATCCGCAATAGGTCTCTGCATGAGCTTGTACATGGTCAGAGTGCAGCAAAATTTCACATCCGCCGCCAAGAGCAATTCCGCTTGGGGCCGAAACCACAGGGAATGGAGCAAATTTAAGGGCTTTATAAGCACGCTGTCCGCCGGAAACAAGTTCCTCAATTTGCGGCCATAAAGCAATATTGGCGGCAAACAAAGCAAGGCCCAGATTTGCACCTGCTGAAAAGGCCGAGCCTTCATTGTAAACAACAAGTGCAGCAAAATCCTTTGCGGGGCCTGTGATTTTCAGGGCATGGTCAATGACCGCAAAAACTTGATCGTCAATGGCATTCATCTTACCGGTAAATTCAAGGCACAAAACGCGCTCGCCAATGTCCCACAGTGCTGCTGAAGATGTTTTGAAGATGGGCTTGTTGGCGCGTTTGATGTCCTCAAGAAGTAGAACCCCTTTGGCACGAATAACTTCGTGGTAAAGACCATCTGTTCCAAAATAGTAGAGAGTCCCATTCTCGATTTTGTAGAAATTGCCTGCGCCAAGTTTTTCGAGTAATGCCGGAACGGGCCGCCCCATCTCGCGAAGTTTCTCAGCAAACCACGCTGGCCCTAAATCATCAATCATCTGGAAGGGGCCTTTTTTCCAATTATACCCAAGGCGCATGGCCTCATCTACATCGGCAATCGTCTCGGCAATCTCGGGAACCAGTGAGGCGGCGTAAGCCAAAGTCGGGCCTAAAACATCCCACGCATAGACCCCGCCCATATCAGGGGAAGTGACCACAGCTTTAAGTCCCTGTTTTCCGGCTTCTATTGAGGGCAAAGAAGGCTCTTTTTCCGAAGGGGCATAAGAAGAAACCGCATCAAACGTGGAGGCTTTCAGATTCAAAGAGAGTTTGCGACGTTTGTCGTCCAATCGGTAAAACCCGCCTTTGCCCTTTCGCCCCGTGTATCCGGCTTTAATCATCTCGTGAATAAAGGAAAAGTCTTTGTAAAGAGATCGGTATTCGTCTTTTTGGGGGAGGGTAGAGAGCATGGAATCTGCCAGTTTTGGCATCAAATCAACCCCGACCAGATCAATCAATCCAAAAATACCGGTTTTGGGAATCCCTACAGGTTTGGACATGACAGCGTCAGCCACTTCAATAGGAACATTTTTTTCAACAGCTGCATTGATTCCTGCCTGCATCCAGAAAACACCGAGGCGGTTGGCGATAAACCCCGGGGTGTCATGACAGGAAACCACACCTTTTCCTAGTTTGACATCGCAAAATTCACGAATGGTTTGTACCGCGTCTGGCCGTGTTTTGGGAGAGATAACCAGTTCTAACAAACGCATATAGCGTGGAGGATTAAAGAAGTGGGTAATCAAAAAATCCTTGGCAAAAGTTTCGCCGAAAGGTTCCGCAAGGGTGTGCAGCGGAATGGTTGATGTGTTTGACGAAATAATTGATCCGGTCTTACGCACAGCGTTGAGCTTCTCATAGGTTGCGTGTTTGACTTTGAGGTCTTCTAGGACCACCTCAATAATCCAGTC
>JAGOQV010000011.1:25146-33780 GCA_018063145.1 Alphaproteobacteria bacterium | reverse complement strand
GGATGATCTGGAATTTCAACAATTTCAGGAAGCTGACCATCGGGGGACAACCCGCTAAACAGCAACCCTGTGCCCTCTAACCTGTCTTTATAGTCCATGTTGACTTCATAGCGGTGGCGGTGGCGTTCGCTGATTTCAGGCGTACCGTAAATTTCAGCAACACGGGACCCTTTTTTGAGTGCGGCTTTATAAGCCCCTAGGCGCATCGTTCCCCCCATGTCCTTATTTGCACTGCGATCAACGAGTTCGTTACCTTTGACCCATTCGGTCATCAATCCCACGACAGGTTCGGAACAAGGACCAAACTCCGTTGAATTGGCTTCCTTAAGCCCCAACAAGTTACGAGTACCTTCGATAACCGCCATTTGCATTCCGAAACAGATACCAAAATAGGGAATCTTGCGCTCTCTTGCAAACTGAACAGCCTTAATTTTCCCTTCGGTTCCACGTTGACCAAATCCGCCCGGAACAAGAATGGCATGGACATCTTCCAACTCATGAATGTGCCCCTCTTCCTCAAAAATTTCAGACTCGATAAATTTGAGATCAACCTTGACCCGATTGGCAATCCCCCCGTGGATAAGAGCTTCGTTCAAGGATTTATAGCTATCGGTCAGGTTGGTGTACTTGCCAACAACCGCGATTTTTACGCTACTTTCTGGATGCCTAACGCGATCTATGATCTCGACCCATTTGCTAAGGTCGGGCTCTTTGTCCGATGGCAGACCAAAGCAATTCAGCACCTGCGTATCCAGTCCTTCCCGATGATAGGTCAACGGGACCTCATAGATAGATTTAACATCAAGAGCCGGAATAACCCGCTTGGCCGGAATGTTACAGAACAGACCAATTTTGCGAAGCTCTTCCTCTTCAATCGGACGGTCGGCACGACAAAGAAGGATATTCGGACGAATTCCCGCACTCATCAATTCCTTGACCGAGTGCTGAGTTGGCTTGGTTTTGAGTTCGCCTGCTGCTGGAATATAAGGAAGCCACGTGACATGAATAAAAATAGCCTTGTCATGCCCGACTTCGTTGCTGAATTGACGAATGGCCTCCAGATAGGGAGTGGCCTCAATATCGCCAACAGTTCCACCCGTTTCGACTAAAACAAAATCGGCACTACCCTCTTTCTCCGAGATGAAGGATTTAATTTCATCTGTAATATGGGGAATGACTTGGATAGTAGCCCCCAAATACTCTCCCCGCCGCTCCCGTTGTAGAACGCTCATGTAAATGCGTCCCGTGGTCGTATTATCTGTTTGCGTAGCGGGACGCCCCGTAAATCTTTCGTAGTGTCCCAGATCGAGGTCGGTTTCCGCCCCATCATCTGTTACATAAACTTCCCCATGCTGGAACGGACTCATAGTCCCGGGATCAATATTGAGATATGGGTCCATCTTACACAATCGCACAGTATAGCCACGCGATTGTAACAATGCGCCCAAGGCTGCGGAGGCGAGGCCTTTTCCTAAAGAGGAGACCACGCCGCCAGTAATAAAAACATATCGTGTCATGTCAGTTTGCCAGAGGAACCTTTGGCTCCGATTTGGGTTTTGTTGGGGAAGGTTTGGGTGTCTCGGGAACAGCTTCTTTCTGAGTCGTAGGCTTCGGATCTTCAATCTTAGCCTTCACAGCATCTTCCGTTTCCGTCTTTTTAGGTTCGTCTCCCTGAGGTACAGCCGGAGCCGTAACCGCAACAGGGGTTTTGGTTTCAGCAACAGAATCTAGAATACTTTTGGGCGCATTTCCTCGCGCCGCAATAATCGCCAAAATCAGACTGGTGGCAAAAAACCCAATAGCCACAAAGGTTGTGATTTTGGTAAGGACGTTCGCCGTAGATTGGGCCGAAGCTACGTTGCCGAGTCCTCCACCTGTTCCAAGTCCCAAACCGCCCCCTTCAGAGCGTTGAAGCATGATCAGGACAATCAAAACAAGTGTCACAATCAAATGTATAACCAGAACAACGTGTTCCATAAATTAAAATCCTGTCCGTTACGAGGTCGTCAATGTGTTTCTGGCGATAGCCAAAAATTGTTCAGCCTTCAAACTCGCGCCACCAACCAAAGCTCCATCCACGTTGGGAAGAGAAAGGAGGGTCGCTGCGTTTTCAGGTTTAACCGAACCGCCGTACAAAATACGGATTGCATCGGAATTGTCCAGTTTTTCCTGCAATGTTTTTCGAATAACTGCGTGAATTACCGCAACATCCTCTGCTGTTGGGGTTTTTCCAGTCCCAATAGCCCAAACCGGCTCATAGGCAATTACAATATTTTCATAATTTGAAGATGTGGGTATAGACCCATTGACCTGCTCGATTACGACGGCCTCAGCCTTACCTAAGTCACGCTGAGCCTCGGTTTCTCCAACACAAATGATCGTTACAAGCCCTGCTTCATGGGCTTTTTTCGCTTTCCGCGCAATCAAATCATCTGTTTCTCCGTGATATTGACGACGTTCCGAATGGCCAAGAATCACATAACGGCATCCAATGTCCTTGAGCATCGCCGCCGAAATATCCCCTGTGTAGGCTCCGTTTCCAGTTTCAGAGCAATCTTGCCCGCCTAGCGCAACCAACGGAGAAAGGCTTACCCCTACCGCGCCAATATGAACAAAGGGAGGACAGACGCAAAAATCTACCTGCTCAGCCAAATCGGCGTTTCCTTGCGTGGAAAGAGCCTCTGTCAGGCTCAAAGCCTCACGCAAAGTTCCGTTCATCTTCCAGTTTCCGGCAATCAGTTTCTTCATGGGGGCTTCCATTTCTCAAATTTTTCTCAAGGCTTGGCTTTGTAATTAGTCCTGTTTATAGTGCCTGACGAATTTACTCAAGTAGGGGTTTTGACAATGATTCTTCGGCATATGCGAAAAGGTATTTTTTCTGCCATGTTTTTGGGCTTGCTTGTTATGGGCGGCGTTGGCTTGGTTCTGACCGACTGGAACGGAATGTTTCGCGGTGGAATTACGAACACAGACCTTGCGGTTATTGATGGCGAACCACTCAAAATTGCCGAATTTGACCAGAGTGTCCGGCGCGTCTTGCGAGCCCAGAATATGAATCCCGCCCAAGCGTATGAGCAAGGGCTTTTAAGCAGCTTCCTACAAAGCGAGATTTTGAACCGACTCTTTATTCGAGAATCATCGCGCCTAGGCCTTGCCGTTGACGATAAATTTGTTGCCCAAAAGATCCAGAACCTGATTACCCCATTTACAGGAGAAGGAGAATCTCCAAAAGAAGCCTTGGCCCGTTTTCTACAAATGCAAGGAATGAGTGAAGCTGGATTGGTGGCAAAACTGCGCAGTGAGATTTCTACATCCTTGCTGAAAACAACACTCGTCCAATCGTCTTACATTCCCTCCCAACTGGCACAGGATATTCAAAAATTTAAGAATGAAGAACGCACCGTCGAAACGGTCTTCCTCGCAAACGCTAGCCTGCCGGCCCCTAAAACGCCAGACGATGAGTCTCTCAAAACTTACTATGAAACAATCAGTAGCCAATACATTATTTCCGAAACACGCTCGGCTACGATCGCTCTTCTTGACCCGAAAGGATTGTTGGACGGCGTAGAAGTCTCCGATGCTGAAATTAAAGCCGCCTATGAAGAGGCTATCGAAAGTTACAAACTCTCCGAGCAGCGTATTCTTGACCAAGCCGTTCTGAGCAGCGAAAGCCAAGCCAAAACCGTTGTTGAGAAAGCAAAGACAGGGAGTGATCTCGAATCCGCCGTTAAATCCGCAACCGGAAACACAAAGGCCTATAGTGGGAAAAGCTCTTTCCAAAAAGACGGCCTGATGAAAGAAATTTCCGAGCCTGTTTTTGCTGCCAAATCCGGCGATGTGGTAGGTCCTATTCAAACACCCCTCGGGTGGCACGTTCTTTTGGTAAAAGAAATTACTCCAGAGAGTACCCAGCCCCTCGAAAAAGTCTCCGATCAAATTCGCAAAGACCTGATGCAAAACAAATCATCTGAGCAAGTTTACGCTCTGACCAGTCAGATTGAGGACCGTCTCGCAGGCGGGGAGGCTCTGGAATCTCTTGCCAAGGAATACAAGCTGACTTTGATCTCCGTTCCGTCTTTTCGCAAAGACAGCAAGAACATTCCCTCTCTCAAACCTCTTGCCAGTAGCGAAGCCATTATCAATTCTGCTTTTATCACTCCCCAAGGCGAAACCAGCGGACTAAACGATTTACAGGATGGTCGTCTCTACACACTGCGCACGGATGACGTTACTCCCGAAAAGATCAAAGACTTTAAGGATGTCCGCTCCGAAATTCTCGAACGCTGGACCCGCGAAGAACGCGCCAAAGCCAATCTAGCTCAGGTTCAAACCTTCGTTGAAGACCTCAATGCTGGAAAAATCAAACTTGAGAAAATATCGGCAGGCACACCAAAAGGGCCAGTCACCTCAAAAATCAGCCGCAGCAAGGAGCCTCCCAAAACGCTTTCAGAAGATGCGTATCGCCGCTTTTTATCTACCAATGCAGAAGAATATGCGTTTGCGGTATCCGCAGATGGAATCACCATTGGTCGGGTCACCTCCATCAAACTCGGTGAAGCTTCAAGTGAGGACAAAGCCCTTTCTGCTACGAAAGACGGACTGCTTGCAGATCTCAAGCAGGACAATTTGGTCACTTATATGGAATCTCTGCAGAACAAATACAAAGTCAAAATTAACGAATCTCTGCTGAAACGGGCTTACGGCCAAGCTGGCACAGAGGCAGAATAATTTTTCTGCAAACATTTGTTGCGTTTTAGGTTGGAATCATTTAATACAAAAGAAGAACAAAACCTGAATGAAACGGGATTCGCCATGTTAACCAAAAAGCAGCGTGATCTTCTTGTCTTTATCCACGATCGGATGTCTCACGGCGACATTGCGCCATCTTTCGAAGAAATGAAGGACGCACTGGATCTCAAATCAAAATCTGGCATTCATCGACTTATTACCGGATTGGTGGAGCGTGGATACCTTTTGCGCCTGCCTAACCGCGCCCGCGCTCTTGAAGTTGTCAAATTGCCAGAAGGGGTTGAGAAAAAAAGCCCAGAGGCTTCGCCGCAATCACTAAAAAGCAAAATCAATGATCTGGTTGGAGAAATAACCCAGCTCCCCTTACTCGGCAAGATCGCGGCAGGAACCCCGATTGAGGCCATTCAGCATGAAGGGGAGACCTTCGAAGTCCCCGCCTCTTTGCTCGGATCAGGGGAGCATTACGCCTTGCGCGTTGAAGGAGATTCGATGATTAACGCAGGAATTCATGATGACGATGTTGTTATCATTCGCCGCACACCACAGGCTCCCGATGGCCGTATTGTTGTTGCGTTGGTCGATGGGCAAGAAGTTACCCTCAAAAGACTCTATCGCCGCGAAGGAAAAATTATTCTGGAACCCGAGAACGATGCTTATAAACCTCGCGTTCTGACTCCTGACCGCGTTCAAATTCAGGGAGAATTATCTTCCCTTATCCGAACCTACCACTAGGGTGTGTTTTACAGGCTTTTCCGTCCACGGACGATGCCCCCTACTCTCTTCAACTGTCGTTATTTGCCCACGAACCAAAGAAAAGGCTCCGATTTTTCTGAGCCTCCGCAGGTCATATACTTTCTCCAGCGAGCAAGAAGGCGAGTTAAAATAAATCGGCGTAATAACCATATCCGCCCAAGCGCAATCTGCCGCCAAGGCGTAAGCGGATTTGCCGAAAACAATCTTTTTTCCGCCGGTTTCGATGCGGCACGCTTCGCCATCACACGCAACCACAGCGGTTTCTCCAATCTTCATCTGACCTTCTCGCGGAAAATAAAGCGGTTTGAAATCCGGCCCATACCCCAACCGCCGCAGCCATGTCTCGGCTTCAAATTTTCCTGTTCGCGCAGATGATAAGGCAACATCATCGCCGCCGCGCACCAAAAGGAGATTGGCTTCACTTGATACAATCAGGTTGGGACTATCCCGAAAAGAGGAAACTCCGACCAAAAGAAGAGCCAAAACCAAAGGAAAAACCGCCAAGCGGCGGAGGCGTCCTTCAAACAAAAAAGCGACCAGAGCCGCCACTGAAAAAAGGACAAGTGAAGAAAATGGAATTGCCGGAAGGTTAAGAGCTGCCCCGGGCAGTGATGCAACTTCTCGAGCAATTACCAGCATCCACTCGATGCCGTGCCCCATAATTTGCAGCGGCCAATCCGCGTACCCAAAGGGCATAAGCAGAAACGAAACGATGAGCATGGGCATGATGATAAGGCTCGAAAGCGGAATAGCCAACCCATTGGCCAGCACGCTATAAACCGCCACCTGCTGAAAGTGATAGGCCGCAAAAGGAGCTGTAGCAAACGATGCAACCAGTGTTGTTGAAAGAGCCCCAACCACATACAGGATAATTCGCCGCAGGATACCAGAGTCCCTATTCCATGCCAGCCAATAAGGCCGCATGAAATCAGCAAGGGCGACAAGAGCCACCACAGCCCCAAAGGACATTTGGAAACTCGCGCTCCAAATACTTTCAGGAAAAACCAACAGGACGACCCCTGCGGCAAAGGCAACCATGCGCATTGAAAACGGCGAGCGGTCCAACATAATGGCAAGAAGCGCAATCCCCGTCATCAACATGGCGCGGTAAGTCGGAACCGAGGGGACCACCAAGGCAACATAAAGAAGGCAAGCAATCAAAGCAACAAAGGCCGCTATTTTCTTGATGGGCCACCTCAAGGCAATATAGGGGATGGTAGAAAGAAACAGCCTTACCAGAAAGAAAAAAGGCGTTGCCACCATCGCCACATGAAGCCCCGAGATAGAGATAATATGAGCAAGACCGGACAATCGCAGAGCCTTCCAGTCTTCCTCAGCAATAGCCGCTCGCTCTCCGGTCATCAGAGCCGATACAATTCCAGCCACGCTTTCGGGAACTTTTTGGTTAATCTCTTCTGAAATTTTCATCCGCAAGCGTTCTAGGAAAAAGTGTCTCTCTTCCTCTGGCCTCGCCAAAATCTCCGCCTCACTCAAAGCAAACCCCAGCGCACCTATTCCCTGAAAGAAGTAAAACCTTTGGAAGTCAAAAGCGCCTGGCATAACAGGAGAGGATGGGGGATGAAGCTTAGCCAGAACCCGAACACGCTCCCCCAAATCTGCTTCAATCTTCGTCCGGAAAGTTAGCCGAACTTTTCGGGGTGTCTCGTCTGGCTGCCATTTTTCGATAACCACATCATCCAAAATAAACAACCACCCCTTGGCATCTTCTTTGGCTTCGCGGTGAATGACAACCCCTTCCAGCAAAACCGGACGGGTTTCATGAACCAGAACCGGAGCCTTCACCAAATACGTTCCCAACTGCGCCGCCGATGCCCCAAGCACCGTCCAAAAAAGGATGGATGCCAGTAAAAAAGGCAAAAACCATTTCTCTGGTTCATCGCGGCGGTGAAATCGCCAGAGCATAGCCACCCAAAAACTGACCGATGCGGACAGACCAGCACCCGTTACCGTGAAAGACGGTTCGGCGGCAAGATCAAAATAAAGAGCGGACCCCAACCCCAAAAACACAGGAATCCACAAGAGCAAAGCCTCCCTTTGCCCTCCAAGCTCATTCGCAACAGCCTCACTTATCTTGCCCCAAGCAAAATTCACGCGAATACCCCCTTGCCAGTTTCGCTTTAATCCAATACCAATTCTGTATGACAAAATCCGTAAAAAATAAAAAGAAGATGAGAAATGCTTAAAGTTACAAACAAAGATTCCGAATGGAGTCCTCGATATTTTGGCGTTGTAACAGGCCTTTTTTGCGGTCTGTACATGATAACAGCCGCCATCAATGTCAAAATGGCCCTCTTTTTTGGACTGGCTCTCCCTGCGGGAATTATGATTTTTCCAATTTGTTGTATCTTAACAGACATACTTACAGAAGTTTACGGATTTAATAGATCCAGACAAGCCATATGGTCAGCTATTGCTTGTTTAGGTTTTTTTGCAGGCTTTACACAAATTGCTATCCTTTTGGAGCCGGCTTCGTTTTGGCCCAATCAGGATAGCTTCCGTAATATATTTGATCTGTCGTGGCGTATTGCGTTGGCAGGTGCTTTTGCTTGGCTGGCTGGAGAATTCTCCAATAGCTATATCGTATCAAAAATGAAGACCTTGCAAAATGGCAAGCATATGTCGCTGCGCTTTATAGGCTCTACAGTTGTTGGACAGTTCTTTGACACGATTGTATTCTTCACCATTGCCTTCGCTGGAACAATGCCTTTGAAAGAATCCCTGGTTATGATTGTAACAGCTTGGGCTTTCAAAGTTGGCTACGAAGCAATAGCCTTGCCGATCTCTGTCCCTATTGCTAAATGGGTAAAAAAGTTAGAAGGCATCGAACACTTCGACAAACAGGAGCTGCACATCGTTTAACTTTATCCCCCCTTGGTCATTACCCGCGCAGGCGGGTAATTGAGCTTTCTTTCTGGATGACTCCCCTCATCGTCATGGCCCGAATAACCCTCTTGCCAACAACGCTTTAATCCAATACCAATTCCGTATGACAATTGTAACCAGATTTCCTCCCTCCCCCACCGGTTTCATGCATATTGGAACCGCCCGTACCGCTTTGTTCAACTGGCTTTATGCCAAAAGGCACAAGGGCAAAATGGCTTTTCGGATTGA
>JAGOQV010000011.1:0-25046 GCA_018063145.1 Alphaproteobacteria bacterium | reverse complement strand
GTATGACAATTGTAACCAGATTTCCTCCCTCCCCCACCGGTTTCATGCATATTGGAACCGCCCGTACCGCTTTGTTCAACTGGCTTTATGCCAAAAGGCACAAGGGCAAAATGGCTTTTCGGATTGAAGATACCGACCGCGCCCGCCATTCAGAAGAAGCAGTACAGGCCATTATTAACGGCATGAACTGGCTAGGCCTCGATTGGGATGGAGAGGTGCTTTCACAATACGCTCGCCGCGAACGTCATGTAGAAGTTGCCAAACAATTGGTTGGAATGGGTAAGGCCTATTATTGTTACTGCACGCCCGAAGAACTGGACGAAATGCGGAAACAAGCCGTGACCGAAGGACACAGCCAGTTCTATGACCGGAGGTGGCGCAATCGCTCCCCTTCTGAAGCCCCAGAAGGAATCGCGCCCGTTATCCGAATCAAGGCTCCGATAGATGATGGGGATCAGGTGGTTTTTGACCATGTGTTAGGGGAAATCAGAATCCCCACGTCTCAACTTGATGATATGATTATTCTGCGCAGTGATGGGGTTCCGACCTATATGCTAGCCGTAGTGGTTGACGACCATGATATGGGTGTAACACACGTCATACGCGGGGACGACCATTTGAACAACACCTTCCGCCAAAACATGGTTTACCAAGCGATGGGCTGGACTCTTCCGTCCTATGCCCACCTGCCCCTCATTTTGGGGCCCGATGGAGCGAAGCTCTCCAAACGTCACGGAGCAACGAGCGTCGAAGAATACAAGGCGATGGGTTATCTGCCCGAGGCCATGCGGAATTATTTACTGCGCCTCTGCTGGGCTCACGGCGATGACGAAATCATTACCACAGAACAGGCGATTGAATGGTTCGGTTTTGAAGGCATTGGCCAAAGCCCTGCGCGGTTTGATTTTGAAAAATTAAACTCTGTAAACGCCCATTACATGAAAATTGCGGACAATAAGAGATTGACCGCGCTCACCAAAGAAATTTTGGAAGCCCAAGGATGGAAAGTTTCTGCTCTCGAAGAAAACCGCCTTCTCTCTCGTATGGACGAGTTAAAGTCAAGAACGAAGAATCTTGTCCAGCTTGCTGAAGAAGCTTCGTTTTTTGTCAAATCTATTCCCTATGACTTTGACGAAAAAGCAAAGGCTCAACTCGATGAATCTGGAAAAAAAGTTCTGCAAGTTCTTCATGATAATTTGAAAACATCCGATGTTTTTACGGCTGAAGAAATTGAAAAGCTGTGCCGCTCTATTTCTGATTACCACTGCGGCGGGAAACTGGGCAAAGTCATGATGCCGTTTCGGGCAGCCTTGACCGGACGCAGCGTTTCTCCTTCTATTCCTCACGCCGCAGAAGTATTAGGGAAAGAAGAAACTCTCGTTCGCCTCGCTTATGCTATTCAGCTTAAAGCTGCATAGTTTCCTTCCTTACCCTCTTCCTTAAACCTATTTTAATGGTTTGCGGATTAAATGGCTCTTGCCCGCCGTTTAATGCGACTCACACACAAATATGCATAAGGAAAACAAAATGTCCGATCACAGCGAAACCCCAACCGGAAAAACTTTTACACTGACCAACGACCAAAGCGGAGAGTCGTGGAAGCTTCCCGTCCTTGATGGAACCGTTGGCCCGAGTGTCATTGATATTCGCCCGCTGTTTGAAGAAACCGGACACTTTACCCTCGACCCTAGCTTCACTTCAACCGCTAGCTGTAAATCACGCATTACGTTCATTGATGGAGACAAAGGCGTTCTTCTTCACCGTGGGTACAACATCAAAGAATTAGCCGAGAAAAGCAATTTTGTCGAAGTTGCTTACCTGCTCCTCTATGGCGACTTGCCAAACAAAGAACAATACTTGGAATTCAAAAAGAACCTGACTTATCACACAATGGTTCACGAACAGTTGCAATTTTTCTACCGTGGTTTCCGGCGTGATGCGCACCCAATGGCGGTTATGTGTGGCGTTATTGGTGGGCTTGCCGCATTCTATCATGACTCGCTTGATATTTCCGATCCACGCCAACGTGAAATTTCCGCTCACCGTTTGATTGCCAAGATTCCAACACTTGCCGCGATGGCCTATAAATACTCTATTGGTCAACCGTTCATGTACCCGCGCAACGATTTGAACTTTGCCGAAAACTTTTTGTATATGTGCTTCGCGGTTCCCGCTGAGCCTTATAAAATCAATCCTATTCTGGCCGATGCGATGGATAAAATTCTTGTCCTGCACGCCGACCATGAACAAAACGCCTCAACATCAACTGTGCGTCTTGCTGGTTCATCGCAAGCCAATCCGTTTGCGTGTATTGCCGCAGGGATCGCCTCGCTCTGGGGGGCTGCACATGGAGGAGCCAATCAGGCCGTTCTCGAAATGCTTGCAGAAATTGGAACCAAAGATCGTATTCCCGAGTTCATTCAAGGCGTAAAAGAAAAACGCTATCGCTTAATGGGTTTTGGTCACCGCGTTTATAAAAACTTTGATCCTCGCGCTACGGTCATGAAAGAAACCTGTGACAAGGTTTTGGCTGAACTGGGCATCAATGATCCTGCGCTTGAAATTGCGATGGAGCTGGAACGCATTGCCCTTTCTGACCCCTATTTTGTTGACCGCAAACTTTATCCCAACGTTGATTTCTACTCGGGCATTATCTTGAAGGCAATGGGCTTTCCGGTAAGTATGTTCACGGTTCTTTTTGCCGTGGCGCGGACCGTAGGCTGGATTTCGCAGTGGAAAGAAATGATGGAAGAACCAGCCAACCGTATTGGTCGCCCCCGTCAGCTTTACAATGGAGCCGCACCTCGTGACTTTGTTGCCCTTGATAAACGAAAATAGAATTAAGTTTCTCTGATAGGTGTGAGAGTGAACGCTGCAGCTTCGTCTGCAGCGTTTCTCTTTGAGGGAGATTGAAGAAGTGTTTCGATTTGAGCAAAAGCAGCGATCTGAACTTGTCGCTCTGCTGCATCAAAAAGAACGCGCCGCATGACGGGAGTAATTTTTTCTGGAACCGCATCACTTTGAATAAATTCAGGGACGACTAGGTGACCCAACAAGATATTTGCCAAATGAGCGAATTTACTGCACACCAATCGCCGTACAATATGCCAAGTTGCCTTGTTCATCTGGTACACAATAGCATGAGGGACACTAGCAAGGCTAATTTCAAGTGCCACTGTGCCCGAAACAGCCAAAGCCGCAGTGCAAGCCCGAAACGCATCCCATTTCTCTGATCCATCTGTCGTGAGGCAGAAATTAAGTCCCGCTTCTTTCATAAGATTCGACAAAGTCTCGGCCCACCGATCAATCGTTGGAACAAGAAAGAAAAGATTAGGGTTCTCGCTTGCTAATTTTTTGGCTACTTCCAAAATGACCGGAGAAAGGCGTTCAATTTCTGATTTTCTGCTTCCGAAAAACAGTCCCAAGACTGGACACGCTGGAGGAATGTCATGATTTTTGCGAAACTTCTGACCATCCCCTTGCAAAACACCTGCCTGCAATACCGGATGTCCAACCGCAATTGCAGAAAGTCCTTCTCTCTCAAAATAGGGCGGCTCAAACGGAAATAAGCAAATAATCCCATCCAGAAAACGCGCAATATGCCTTGCCCGCTTTGGACGCCACACCCAAACGGTGGGTGCCACATAATGAATTTTCTTGGCCCGCACACCAAGTTTTTTTAGACGTTCCTGCACCCGAAAGGAAAACTCCGGACTATCAATTGTCACCACAATATCGGGATCAAAAACTTTAATCGCCATCACTGTTTTGGCAATCAAATCCATGAAGTGAAAGATTTTTGGTACGATTTCAAAAAGCCCCATAACAGAAAGCTCTTCCATCTTGAAAAGACTCTCGTGAAGTCCGGCAGAGAGCATCTTTGCCCCTCCAATTCCTCGCACTTCAAGCGTAGAGTCTGCCGCATATAACGACGACAATAAGGCTGCGCCCAATTGGTCACCAGATTCTTCTCCTGCTATTATAAATACTTTTGTCATTCTTTGTTTAATCCCAACAAGAAAATTTTGTGATGGTTTGCGCGCGCCGTGACTTCTTCTCGGTCAAGAACTAGGGTGCGTCCCGCTTCGATAACGATACCAACAAATCCTTGTTCATGAGCGGTTTCAATCGTTTTAACCCCAATGGTCGGCATATCAAGAGCAGTATCTTGTGCAGGTTTCAAAACTTTGACTAAAATCGGCCCCCGCCCCTCTCTTTTTACTTTTCCAGCCTGCTCCATTAAGGTTTTTGTTCCCTCACTGCCTTCGCATCCCAAAACAGTCCCTTGCTGGACAACCACGGACTGCCCCTTGTCCTTGCGTCCCCAATCTTTGGCTGTTTGGAATCCTAAACGAATACTATCCCAATCTTCTTGCAAAGGAGAAGCTTCTGAAAACAAACCTGCAGGGGCAAGAAGGTCTGGGATATATTCCTGCACGCCATGAAGGATAAACCCGTCTGATTCCAATTCCTCTCTCACCACACGAAGTAAAGCATCGTCTCCCAAGGCGCGCAAAGCGACTTTGAGAACAATCTTCATTCCTCGCTGATCCGCACGAATTTGTGACCATTCCGGTTTTTTTAGAGCTCCGGCGAGCACAATATCTTTGACGCCAGAATTTTTTAGATACTCAATCATACCGCCAGCACAACCAATCGGTAGGACAATGTGTTCCCGCGCCATAAATAAATCTGGGTCTGTTATTCCTTCAAGAGCTACGATGTACGGGGATATCCCCACCATCTCCCAGTTTGAGAGAAGCATTTCAGGGAGCCTTCCCTGTCCTGCAATCAAACCTATTTTTTTTAGGCTGATTTTTTCTGAGGCGTACATAAGGGAAACCGTGTTTTAAGACGAGCAAACTCAATAATCTGCTTGACCGCTTCGTCTGCAGAGAAATCGTTGGAAACCATTTCTATTCTCTGGTCCATTGTTCCTTCGTCACCAAACAGCTCGTTAAAAGCTCTCTGCAAAGTGCGGATTTGATCCTTATTAAACCCATTTCGCTCAAGGCCAATCAGGTTAAGGCCGGCGAGGAAAGCCCGCTCCCCCTTAACCCGTCCATAGGGAATCACATCGCTTTCAACACCTGACATTCCGCCGACAACAGCGTAGGCCCCGATGCGAACAAACTGATGAATAGCGGCAAGACCTCCAATCAACGCATGATCTCCTACCACCACGTGACCGCCAAGCGTTGCATTGTTCGCCATGATAACATGGTTCCCCACAACGCAATCATGTGCCACATGGGTACTCATCATAAACAACCCTCCATCACCGACAGTGGTTTTCATGCCTCCGCCCTCGGTCCCGGGATTCATTGTACAATATTCGCGGATCGTATTCTGACGGCCAATACGCAACTCAGAATCTTCACCATGAAACTTCAGATCCTGAGGAGGATTGCCTATCGACGCGAATGGATAGATCACCGTATCCTCACCCACCGTTGTTCGACCTTCAATCACAACGTGAGACTTGAGGACAACACGGTCCTGTAAAACGACCTTTGGCCCGACAATGCTGTAAGGCCCAATTTGCACATCAACGCCAAGCTGGGCTTTGGGGTCAACAATTGCGGTTGGGTGAATTTGTGTACTCATGTTCATCAGGCTGGACCAAAGGGTTAAAGGGAGCAAGTCACGTTGTTTTTCAAGCTGTTACGCTTGCTCTGGATCTAAAATCATCGCGCTGTATTCGGATTCGGCGCAAAGAACCCCTTCAACCCGCGCTTCACCTTTGAATTTCCAGACATTCCCACGTGATTTGATAACTTGCACATGAATATGCATGGTATCCCCGGGAACAACCGGCTTGCGAAACTTGGCCGATTCGATCGTCATAAAGTAGACGAGCTTCCCTTCCCCCTCTGCCCCCAAAGTATGAACCACCAAAATACCAGCAGTCTGGGCCATTGCCTCAATAATCAAAACCCCGGGCATCACTGGAACCTCAGGAAAATGCCCCTGAAAAAAAGATTCGTTAATCGTGACGTTTTTGAGACCAACCGCACTCTCTCCAGCTTTGTAATCAATCAGCCGATCCACGAGCAGCATCGGATAGCGGTGGGGAATCATTTTCATGATCCGCCGCACGTCAATCGGGGAAACGCTTTCAGATTTTTCCGTGGGTACACTTGTCATCTCTAATCCTCTTCATCAATCTTATTTTTAGGTATGTGGGATTTTTGGTCCACCTGACGGTTCAAAACCGCAACTTGTCTAAGATAGCGTTTCATGGGCATAGCCGGATATCCCATCCATTCAGATTTTGCAGGAACATCACGGGTGACCCCTGAATGCGCAGCAATGCGCGCCTGTGTTCCAATCTTTAAGTGTCCTGCGACACCCGCTTGCCCACCCAAAACAACGAAATCTCCCAATTCGGTACTTCCCGCAATCCCCACTTGAGCTACTAGGATACAACAACGACCAATTTTAACATTGTGGGCAATCTGAACAAGGTTATCGATCCATGTCCCCGCGCCAATTTCGGTGTCGCCCATCGCCCCTCGATCAATTGTCGTGTTGGCCCCTACTTCGACATGATCACCAATTATCACACGACCAAGCTGAGGTACTTTTACAAAGCCCGCCGGATCAATGGCAAACCCAAACCCATCTTGCCCAACCCTCACCCCAGGATAGAGGCGAACGTGGTTGCCAATTAAGGCATGGCTCACACTCACATGATTTCCTATACGGCTATTTGCACCAATAGTGACACCAGAACCAATCGCCGCGTGAGATTGAACCCATGTCCCTTCGCCGATGGTAGCCTCTGCTCCAATCACCACAAAATTCTCAATCACACAACCTTTACCAATTTTTGCCGTTGGATGAATAAAGGCGGCAGCTGCAATAGTAGGCTCAGGCATTGGCTCAGGATAAAGAGCTTGTGCCGCAAGCGCATAAGATTTGTAAGGAGAACGCGAAAGCAGCAAACGAACCCCTTTGGGGGCCAAAGCCACCATATCAGGATGAATGATACACGCTCCAGCCTTTGTATTTTGAAATTGGCCGCGAAATTTTGGGTTGTCCAAAAAAGAGAGCTGATTAGGCCCAGCTTGATCTAGGCCAGCAACCCCTTCTACGATATAACCCGCCTCTTCAGAATTCTGAAGTTCGGCTCCGCTAAAACCGGAAATTTGTGCCAAAGTCAAAGAACCTGCGTTTGTAAAAAAACGAGGATCTGCCATCTCGCTTACCTTATTATTTAGACTTAGCTTTCGCCAAGGAAATTGATTTCACTTGGTCATTCAATTTGGCTAACACCAAATCAGTAATATCCAACGACTGTTCGACCAACACAACAAACTGACGATCCACCACCAATTGAAATTTCTTTTCATCAGCAATATCGGCTGCAGCTTTGGCAATACCATTCCGAAGTTTGGTTAGTGCTTCTTTACGCGCCTCATCAAGCTCATTGCTTTTTTTCAATATTTCTTTGCGAGAAGAAAGAACGTCCGATTCAAATTTCTTCTTCTTTTTTTCAAATTCCTCTGGCTCAAGAGAAGCCCGCCCTTTGATAATGCTTTGCTCTTCACCCTTTAGCTTTTTCTCAATCGCGCTAGCTTCACCTTGCAGAGTATCCCGTCTTGCCTTGAGTTGTTCCTGTAAGCTTTTTCCAGCAAGAGATTCGGCCAAGAGTTTTTGGACATCCAGTACAGCAATTTTGGCCGCCACAACTTCCTCTGCCCGCGCAGAAGAAAGGCCAGAGACAAAAATCAAGCAAATGGCAAGAAGAGAAAAAACGAAATACCTCAACTGGAAACTCCTTTAGTTTACAAAGTAACAAAACAAAAAATTAGAACCGCGTACCAAAACTAAATCTGAAAACCTGCTTCACATCATAGTTTTCTTTCAGGTATGGCTCGGATAAGTCAATGCGTATTGGCCCCATGGGAGACCGCCACGACAAACCAACCCCCGCAGATGCCCGCAAAGATGATTCATCGGCGATGTTAACTTGATTATTTTCATCAAGCCCCCACAAAGACCCGACATCATTGAAGGCATGGCCCAAAACGCCCATTTCCTCTGGAAACCCAATAGGGAAGGACAGTTCCGCAGTTCCCCGATAGAACTTTTTACCACCAAGGGAGTCATTCGTGAGCAAATCACGCGGACCTGCCCCAGCCTTTTCAAAACCACGTAGGTTCGTGCCCCCCATGAAGTAACGCTCGTTAATTTTGACATCGCTGTCTGAGTATCCTTCAACCGCGCCCAGCTCGCCCATCACGTTAAGAACCCAACCTTCGCTAACCGGATAATAGTACGACCCGCCAAGCTTACCAGAGATGTATTTGGCATCACCGCCCACGCCAGCTACCTCGGCGTTGACCCACGCACTCACCCCATCGGTTGGAAAAATTTTACTGTCAAGATCATCATAGGCAAGGACTTGAGAAACAGCCGAGGTCAAACGATCCCCCTCCTGTTGTTGGATAAACAGTGAAGCATTGGAATCAACATTGGTAATCTCGTTCTGTTCCAAACGGTATTTCCACGTCTGGCGCAATTTGTCAGACAGAGGATAGCCCATACGAACTCCACCGCCCGTTCTTCTCTGATCGAAAGAGCTTTGGTCCTGCTGATCTTTCGTTATGTGGAAAGCGTCAACACCAGCAGACAAATCGCGGTCCATGAAATAAGGTTCGGTAAACGAGACATCAAACTCGGTTTTGGCTCCAGCAATTGTCGTTGAAAAACTAAGATCCTGCCCCTTACCCAAAAGGTTACGTTCGCTAATATGAAAGTCAGCCAAAGGACCATCGGCCGTTGAAAATCCAGCCCCAAGCGAAATCTCGCCCGTTGATTGTTCCTCAACCGCAACATCTACTACGGTTTTATCTGGCGCACTTCCTGGCAAAGTTTTAATGTCCACCTTGCCGAAATATCCGAGATTATTGATATTTTTCTCTGATTTTGCCAGCTTGGTCCGGCTAAATGGGTCACCCTCAACCAGATCCATTTCACGGCGGATAACTTTATCCAAGGTCCGCGAATTGCCATTGATATTAACCCGCTCGACAAAAACCCGTGGGCTTTCATTGATACTAAAGACAACGTCAATCGTGCCTTTTTCTTTATTACGAACAACATCCGGCACAACCGCAACAAAGGCGTACTGCATATCGCCCAGTTTTTTTGTCATTTGATCGACGGTATCCTTGACTTCGTTTGCATCGTACCAGTCGCCAACAACTAAGGAAATCTGATCTTTCAAAGACATCGGATCAAGGTTGCGAATTTGAGAATTAACCCTGACATCCCCAACTTTATAGCGGCTTCCTTCCTCAACAGTCATCGTAACGAAAAAATTTTCCTTGTCGCTAGAGAGCTCCGAAACAGCGGAAAGAACGCGAAAATCGGCATACCCCTCTTTCAGATAGAATTGCCGCAGCAATTCTTGGTCAAAGGCCATGCGGTCTTGGTCAAAACGATCATTGGTGGCCAAGAAATTATACCAACGACTTTCCTTAGAAGCCAGTTCCCCACGCAGCTCTTCATCACTAAAACGCTCATTCCCCACGAAGCGAATGCTACCAATTTCCGTTACAGGACCTTCGGCAATCTCGAAGACAAGGTTAACGCGGTTCTGATCGAGTTCAATAATCTTTGGCTCAATATTCGCTGAGAAGCGGCCGTTTCGTTGGTAAATTTCATACAAACGCGTCACATCATTCTGAATTTTGGTCCGCGTAAAAACCTGACGAGGCCGTGCCGAAATTTCGGACAACAATTGATCGTCTTTCAGTTTGTCATTGCCTTCAAACTGGACAATGTTAATCACCGGATTCTCAACGACCTTTACTGTGAGAACTCCGTTATTTTCAGAGAGCTGAACATCAGCAAATAAGCCCGTAGCAAAAAGGCTCTTGAGCGAAGCATCTAGCGCATCTTGGTTGAGAACATCCCCCTTGTGTAAGGAAAGGTACGTCAAGACTGTTGCCGCTTCAACGCGCTCAGAACCTTCAACGCGGATGTCACGGATCATGGATTCAGCCCACGCCGGAGAAGTCAGCGCAAGGGAGAGTGCCGTGGCACACAGAAAATGACGGAGGCCCTGCCGCATCATGATAAAAACCTTTTTTCTGCAACTAATTGTTAAATCTGGAAAAAGTTACCCTGCACAGTCTGCCCTATCACAAGCCGAATGACAAGATCGAAGAGAAAAACACCACTTTCATTATGTCTACTTCAGAAAGAGTTGGATAATGTCGTTCAAATTGGCAAACGTCATTAGCGTTACCAGTACCACAAGACCAAACCGAAACGCATATTCCTGAGACTTTTCCGACAACGGCTTTCCTCGCATGGATTCAATCGCATAAAAGGCCAAGTGCCCACCATCCAGCATAGGAATCGGAAACAAGTTAATAAGGCCAAGATTTATGGAAAGAAGCGCCGTAAAGGTGAACAGGGCAATATAACCACGTTCCGCCATATCTCCAGCCATAGCCCCGATTCGGATAATACCACCCAGCTCGGTCGTACTGCGCGTTCCTGTTATCATCTGACCAATGGCCTTCAGCGTTTCAACCACGATCTTTTTGGTTTCAAGAATAGCAACGCCAACAGCCTCAAGCGGACCATATTTCTTAAAGTCGTCCCCCGGGCGAACCCCAAGAATCAAAACATCTCGTAGTTTTCCTTCAGACTCAGCCAAATGGAGATTGAGTGCAGAGGGAGGATTGATCCACATCGATGTTACGGTTTTATCCGGCTGATCCAGATGAATAATAATTTTTTTGTCCATGTTCTGCAGGAGAAGATCACGGGCCTTGTCTGGATTTTCTTGGGTTGGGACACCATTCACTTCCGAGATAGCCGTTACATCGACACCATTCGCAGGGCCAAACAAGCCCAAATACCCCTTTTCATGAGAAAAGCCAAAGCGATCTGCTTCTGTTTTCTTTTCAGGGTGAGCCACAAAAGAAACCTCTTTCCCATCACGCTCCACCACAAAATCCATCGGCGTGTCCAAAGCAAGCATGGAGGCTTGCCGTACTTCCTGAAAGTTTGTAATGGGCTTACCATTGATAGCCTTGATAATGTCGTGAGGCTCAAATCCCGAACGATCTGCAGCACTCCCGACCTCAAGCCCCGTGACATGCGGAGGAGTTAGCGGCTTGCCGTAAGAGGCATACAAAACGGACAAAACCGCAATTGCAAAAATAAAATTAATGGCCGGTCCAGCAAAAACAATCGCAGCTCGGTGAGGAACTGGCTTGGCAAAGAACGCCACACTCCGCTCTTCCGGCGTGTAGCTTCTGAATGTCCCATCCTCCACCTGAATATGGTCGCTGTAAGACGCGCTGGTTGGGTCGGCATCCCCAAACATCTTCACATAGCCGCCCAAAGGAATCATAGAAACTTTCCAGCGTGTTCCGGTTTTGCTGGTCCAGCCAAAAATTTCCTTACCAAAGCCGATGGAAAAGGTTTCAACACGAACCCCACACAAACGAGCAACAATAAAGTGCCCCCATTCGTGGACAAACACCAAAAGACTCAGAACCAGAAGAAAAGTCACCCCGTAAGTCCAAACATTGGAGGCAACAAGCTGTATAAAATCAAACATGGAGTCCATTAGATATTTTCCTCAGACAGAGCCAAAAACGCAAATACAGACTACTACATATAGAGAGAATAAAGATTTTTCAAAGGCGAACATGAGCAAAAGTCAAGTTTTGCTCCTATTTCTTAGACAAAAATCCGATGAGATCGTTCAAATTGGCCAAAAACACCATCCCCATAAGAAAGACAATCCCAACCCCGTAAATATAGCCCTTCACTTTCGGAGAAGGTGGTTTACCCCTGATCCACTCAGCCAAATGAAAGGCCAAATGCCCTCCATCCAACATAGGAAGAGGAAGTAGGTTGAGAAACCCTATATTGATTGAAAGAATTGCTATAAACATGACCAGAGAAGCCCCTCCTCGTTGAGCCGTATCTCCTGTCATGGTACTGATTTTCACGAATCCGCCAAGTTCAGAGGTGCTTTTGCTCCCCACCACCATTTGGTAAATCACCCCTAATGTCTGTGTTACAGCCTTTCCGGTCAATTCTAGACCACCCCATATAGCAGCCCCCAATCCCAAACGAACCCTGTGCTTATCTGGACGCACCGACAAGGTAAGCGTGTTAAAATCAGGACTGTGTGGCAAAAACAAATGGGGATTCAACTCGCGAGGAGGCTGTATTCTCAAATCAGCTGGGCGATCTTTTTTGCCAAAGTTGATAACCAGTGATTTGTCCAATCTTTCAATTAAAAGATTACGAGTCAAATCAACATCCTCTTTAACATCTATCCCATCAATCGAATTGATCTCGCGAATATCAAGCCCGTGGCTAGGCCACAATGTTCCCAAATACCCCCGTTGTGTATCATGCCCGAAACTATCTTTTTCTTTGAGAATTCCAGGCACGGCTTTTATATCCAAAACTTCTGTACCCCTCCGGATTTGTAATACCAATCCCTGTCCAGCTAGAGGAGCAATCGTATTTTTGATTTGCTCATAATTCTTCATTTCCGTTCCGTTAATACGGAGAAGAATGTCGTGATTTTGCAGTCCCGCTTTATCCGCACCGCTTCCAACTTCTATGCCTGAAATTTCGGGTAAAGATTGAGGCTTTCCAATCGTCATAAAGAGCAGAGCCACGACAAGAACAGCAAAAACAAAATTGGCAAGAGGACCAGCAAAGACAATTAATGTTCTGTGCCAAAGTGACTTGGTATAGAAGGCAACAGATTTTTCTTCATCCGTCAAAATTGTATGATACGGCTCGCTTTCGCCAAAAATTCGCACATAACCACCAAGAGGGAGCCACGAAAACTTCCAACGCGTCCCCTTGCTATCTGTCCAACCAAAAACCTCCCGCCCGAAACCAACCGAGAAAACCTCAGCGCGAACTCCCAAGACGCGAGCCATAAGAAAATGGCCCATTTCATGAATGAAGATAACTCCACTCAAAACCAGCATGAAAACGACGCCGTAAAACCAAAACCCTTCAAGGGCATATACTAAACTAGTGCTTAGATCAGTCATCGTGGCTTTCTCCCCTCAAAAAACTCAACTCGGCAAAATATAGAGGACAAAACAAAGATACGGCAGAACAATCAAGAGCAAAGCATCTATTCTATCCAACATTCCGCCATGTCCGGGGACAATCGCTCCGGTGTCCTTCACCTGAGCTTTACGTTTCAGGGCCGAAATCATCAAATCTCCCGATTGCCCAACGATTCCAAGAAGCCCCCCCACAACAAATGTCAAAAGAGCCGGCGGCGTATATTCTATCAAAACGGCTGGGGTCAAAACATGAATACAAATCACTAGGCAACACGCAGGGCCCAGCAAAGCCCCCCCGTATCCCGCCCATGTTTTTTTAGGGCTGATGGTCGGAGACATTTTTGGACCGCCTATCGTTTTTCCAAACAAATAGGCCCCTGAATCGCTCGCCCAGACCAGAAGCATCAAATAAACCAGAAACTCAGTTCCGTCCGGAACAAAAAGGCGCAGATACAAAAACGAACAAAAAGCAATTCCCAGATATACAATCCCAAGCAATCCGCCAAGAATTCTTCCGCGAAGAGATGGGGTTGTTTTTTGAATTAAATTCATCCATTCGGCGAAAGAAATGGCAATGACCACAGATGCCGCCACTCCCAAAACCCATCCCCCAACCCAGAGAACAGCAAGAACCACCGGAATAAGGATCAAGGAAGACAATAGCCGCTGTTGTAAGTTGGAGAGCTTCTTCATCATAAAAAAAGGGGTCACCTAGGCCGAAGACGTTTTAATCGCTCCGAAACGGCGATCACGAGAGGAATATTCCTGAATGGCCTGCTCCAAATCCTCTTTATCAAAATCGGGCCACAGCGTAGGGGTAAACACAAACTCAGTGTAAGCACATGGCCAGATTAAAAAGTTTGAAGTCCGTTGTTCTCCGCTTGTGCGGATTAGCAAATCAGGATCCGGAATTCCTGCCGTCATCAAAAATTGAGGAAAAAGAGCGTTGACCTCTTCTTCGGTCAATTTTCTTTTCTCCCGCCAAGCATGGTCCGCCAGCAAATTCGCTGCGTGTAAAATATCCTGCCGCCCTCCGTAATTAAGGGCAATGGTCATGTTCAAACCGGTATTCTCTACAGTCAACCGCTCAGCGTTTTCAATCAGCTCCACAATATCGGAAGAAAAGGCCCGCCGATCTCCGATAACCCGCAAGCGAATTCCATTCTTATGCAGCTCTGCTGTTTCTCCCCGCAAATAGGTTCGGAGCAAACGCATCAACTCGCCAACCTCATCTTGAGGCCGCGACCAATTTTCTGTCGAGAAGCCAAAGAAGGTCATATACTCAATATTCAGTTCGGCAGCTGCACGAATAATCCGGCGGATGGCTTCCACTCCCCGCTGATGTCCAGCCGTGCGGGGCAGTCCGCGCGCCCGCGCCCAACGTCCGTTTCCATCCATAATCACTGCAATATGTCGGGGAGATTTGGCTTTTGGATGTTCAGGAGCAACAGACATTCTCAGCCTAAACCTTCATCACATCGGTTTCTTTGGCGGAGAGCATATCATCTATTTTTTTAATAGACTGGTCCGTCAACTTCTGCACGTCATCAGAATGTTTTTTGAGCTCGTCTTCAGTAATTTCGTTATCTTTTTCAGCTTTTTTGAGAGCATCCATACCATCACGGCGCACGTTACGCACAGAAACCCGCGCCTGCTCCGCATATTTTCCGGCAACTTTTTGTAGTTCAACCCGCCGCTCTTGTGACAATTCAGGAACGGGAACCCGAATAAGAGACCCTTCTCCTTGTGGATTCAGTCCAAGGCCAGCTTCACGAATCGCCTTTTCAACCGCCTTGGTCGAATTGCGATCCCAAACTTGAACTGTCAACAATCGTGGTTCAGGAACACTAACCGTTCCCACTTGATTCAGCGGCATCCGCGCACCGTAAACATCCACCACAACGCTCTCCAACATATTGGTAGAAGCGCGTCCAGTCCGCAGTCCGGTAAATTCTTTCTCTAAAACGTCAATCGCGCCCTGCATACGCTGCTTTAACGCGTCAATATCATATGACATATCTATTATTCTCCATCCGAGGCCGCATCAAACCACATTCTCCACCGCGCTTCAAGAAAAGAAAGAAAAACAGTTTTTCACCCTTCCTTCGCCCATAAACTCTAAATTCTGAGCAAAGCAGCCCCGACTTTTCGACCCTCTGCTGTCAATACGTTAAAGGTTCGGCAAGCGGCTCCGGTATCCATTACTTCAATCGAAGAGCAGATTCCCTTAAGTTTTTGGCGTGCGGAGGGAGGAAAGACAAATCCTCTCTCCCCGCTTCCAACCAGCAAAATTTCAATCTCTCCGGATAGAAAGTCAAGTTCTGCAATGCTGGAGAGCAAATTTTCTATCTGCCTTTCGCGGTCACTCCCCATAACTTCTTCCCCGAAATCTGGAGCTTGGGGCCACGGCAGGGCGGTAGAGCCCCACACAACCACATCTGTTTCAAACACTATGCCGCTAATACGAAACCGTCCAGCCGCATAGGACTGGACGATTTTTTGATTTTTACCAAGCAAAGGTGTCACATCCATCAGGCTGGAGCCCCTGTTTCAGCTTTTGATTTCTGCTCATCTGCTGCGCTATCTTCCCGCTTTTCATCTCCCTTAAACGGTAAATACAGCAAGGAAGAAGACGCAACATAAATTGAAGAATAGGTTCCGATTAAAATGCCAAAAATCATAGCATTGGCAAAGGCACGGATAACCTCTCCGCCGAATATCCACAAAGCCACCAAGGATAACAAAACAGTGATGGAGGTATTCAAAGTCCGCGACAAGGTTTGGTTGACTGACATATTAATCACATCTCGCAACGGCATTTTTTTGTACTTGCGGCGGTTTTCCCGCACACGGTCAAAAACGATAACCGTATCATTGGTGGAATACCCTGCAACCAGCAGAACTGCTGCCAAAGTGCCTAGATCAAAATCCATCCATAGCAACGAAAACAATCCAATGACCGCCGTCGTATCGTGGACCAAAGATACCACAGCCGCCAATCCGAACTGCCATTCAAATCGCCACCAGATGTAGGCCATAATCGCCACGATGGTCAGAACGAAAGCAAGCAAACCGGATTGCTTCAGCTCATCCCCAACTTGAGGACCAACAAATTCGCTGCGGCGATATTCAACTTTTTCATCTTTGTACAAAGAATCGAGGGAATCTTTAACTTTAGTAATAGCCGCTTGTTGAGCTTCTGCTCCGCCCTTTTGTTCAGGAATCCGGATCATCAAATTTTTGACATCACCAAATTCTTGAATCGAAATCGTTCCTACTTCCAGAGAATTTAGATCCGCCCGCATTTTGGCCAGATCAGGAACGACAGGCATTTCCACTTCCATCATGATCCCACCTGAGAAATCAATCCCAAGATTGAGCCCTTTGGTTGCGAACAGGCCGATAGACCCCAGAATCATCAATCCCGTTATAAAGAAAGCAATGTATCGCTGACCAACAAAATCAAAGTTAATGTCTTCGGCAAATTTGAATATACGCATGGCTTTATGGCTCCTATATCGGCAGAGTTTTAGGCTTCGTGACACGCAGCCAAGTCAAGACAATGAGACGCGTTAGCATAATCGCTGCAAACATAGAGGTCAGCACCCCGATGGATAACGTCACAGCAAAACCTTTGATCGGGCCGCTTCCAACGGCATAAAGAATGATCCCCGAAATCAAAGTGGTTAAATTCGAGTCAGTGATTGAAGCCATCGCCTTTTCGTATCCTGTATCAATGGCCGCAATAATCGAACGGCCTCCGCGCAGCTCTTCCCGTATCCTTTCGAAAATCAGAACATTGGCATCAACCGCCATCCCCATCGTGAGGATGATACCAGCAATCCCTGGCAGGGTCAGGGTTGCCTGCAACATCGAAAGCAGGGCAATAATCATGACCATATTAATCAGCAAGGCAACGCTGGCAAAAAAACCAAACAGTCCATATGCCAAAATCATAAACCCAACCACAAGAACAAAAGCAAATATGCTGGCATTAGCCCCCGCAGCGACAGAATCAGACCCAAGCGTTGGCCCCACTGAGCGTTCTTCAACAACTTTGAGCGAAGTCGGCAAGGCCCCAGCTCGCAATAGAAGAGAAAGATCCGCGCTTTCCTGAACCGTGAAACTTCCCGAAATTTGGGCATTCCCACCACAAATTGGTTCATTGATCCGTGGAGCAGTAATAACTTCGTTATCTAAAACCACAGCAAAAGGTTTGCCCGTGTTTTGAGTTGTAACCTCGCAAAACCGCCGTGCCCCTACCCCATTCAGCTTGAAGCTAACAATAGGAGCTCCGTCCTGAAAACTCGGCTGGGCATTGACCAACATATCACCTGACATAATCGGGCGACGTTTAATCGGCAAGGTTTGTTGAGGATCTTCCCGCATAGGGACAGAGCGAATATCAGAACCACTCGCCTGCTCACTCACCAAATGAAAAGTCAGCTTTGCGGTCTTCCCAAGCAACTGCTTAACCCGCTCAGGGTTATCAATCCCGGGAAGTTGGACCAGAATACGGTCATCCCCTTGACGCTGAATAACAGGTTCCTTGGTTCCGGACTCATTGACACGGCGAGAGACAATCTCAATGGACTGAGCCATTGTCTGATTACGAATCTCCCGAATAGCCTTCTCGTCAAAAACTCCTTCAATCACTCCTTCTTTATCACTAACCAGCAAGGTATTATCCGCCTGACGAATAATTTTCTTAGCGTCTCCTACCTGATCTGGCTTAGATAAAGCCAAGCGAAGTCCGTTTGGAATAGTTGAAAGCGCAGAATAGCCTATATCCGCTTTCCGCAGCTCAGGACGAATGGCTACCAAAATATCATCCGTCCGCTGCTTAACCACCCCATCAATGTCGGCTTGCAGAAGAAGATGCGAACCTCCCTGAAGATCAAGACCAAGGCTCACTGAACGCGAGGGTGCCCATGAAGGCACGTTCGCCTCAACCCATGCCTTAGATTCCGCTCCCAACAAATTGGGAGCCGCATAAGCAAATGACAGTAAACTGACGACCAAGATCAGAATTACCTTCCACTGAGGAATATGAATCATCTTTAAGGCTCTTGTTAAAAATTATTTTTTAGAAGCAGGTGGAACTTGTTCTTCGTAACGGCCAACAACAGAGGAACGCAAGACCGTCATTTTTACCCCGTTCCCAAAATCAACCAGTACGTCATTGTCCGAGATGACCTTCTCGATTACCCCAACCAAGCCGCCTTGGGTTACAACCTTGCTTCCCTTATCCAATTTCCGCAGCATTTCGGCGTGCTCCTTGAATCTCCGTTGCTGGGGCCGGATCATCAACAAGTAAAACAAAACAACCAGAATGAGGACCATTCCTATATTCATAGCAAAAGCCTCCCCCGCGCTCGGGGCAGAGGGCACTGTCGCTGGGGTTGTTGTTCCTGTTGTTGTCGCCGTCTCAGGCAGAGGTTCAGCAGAAGAATCGGTCGCGGCAAAAGCGGAATTGATAAACATTTCTGGATAACATCCTTAAAAATATCTGGTTGCATTAGTGAAACAGTTCAGGACTATAGCTTTGAACCTCAGAAAGGCAAGAAGAATGCAAGAAACTCAAGGGGTTTCCCCAAACTTTATGGATAGACACTAAATCTTGCATCCTTTCCCTGCCTATAGAATAATGAAAGCGTCAATATTTCAGCTTGAGGCTTGTTTCCAGATGAATCTTTTGGTATTTTTCAGAATTACAGTTTCTGTGGCTTTTCTCTTTGTAGCATTTCCTGTCTCGGCACTGGCTCAGACCGTGGCAACGGTCATGGCTGTTTACATGGTTGCGGACCCCACATCTTCCAACGGTTATAAAGAACTCTACCGTTGGCCAGTTTCTTCAGAAGATCAATGGGCCAGAATTCACAACAACATCGACAAATTTCCCAAGAAAACCGAGTCTGAAGTTAACCCTTTCCTTGCAAAGGAGAAGGAGGATCATCTCATCGTACTGGTCCAAAACGACCGCAACGGGATCACTGGAGAAGATTTTTATCTGAGTAAAAAAGGAATTATGCGGGTAACCCGCAAACCATTCGATACTTTTTATAGAGATATTTCCTCTCTTAAAAAATTTCTTGAGGAAGAACTTCGACGCCGTGTGAATTATACAGAAACAGATGTGGACGGATTCCCGATTGATTCCCCGGGAATTGTCGTCGTCTTTGATATTAACGAAACCCTGAAAAACCCTATGTGGCATATCACTGATATGAGGGACTTAAAACTCTATGACAGCTTTTTCCGTGGTATAACAGCCCTCGTGGATAATGAGGCCGATAATGCGGCAGAAGATTATCTTTTTGATGAACGAAATAATTTCATGCTGTACCTTAACTATAAGAACGCACCTGCCCGTTTTGTTACGGTAACAGATCGCTACATCCGTCTCTCTCGAATGATGCTCACCAATACTTACCGTGAGGACACTGGAAAGTATTTTGACTACTTCCTGAATGAAGCAAAAAACCAAACAATGTCTGGGATGGAACGTAAGAGAAAAGCAAAGCTTGATGCCTCACGGCGGCAATTTTGATCTCACTTTTTTTCTAAAGCCCTATGTGCGTTTGAGGATCAAGAGCCTCAGTCCCTTTGCGAATTTCAAAGTGTAACTGAGGTTTCTCCACGCGGCCACTGGTCCCCACAGTTCCAATGGCTTGTCCTCTCTTAACCCCTTCCCCCTTGCGAACTAGAATTTTATCAAGATGGGCATAGGCACTTACATACTGGCCTGCATGACGAATTAGTACCAAATTTCCGTACCCTTCGATTTGCTTATTCGCATAGACAACAACACCATTTTCAGCCGCTCGAACCGGATCACCTTTACGGGCTTGAATGTTGATCCCATCGTTATGCAACCCATCTGCCTTTGGGCCAAAACGGGAAATAATTCTTCCGTTCACAGGTTTTATAAAACCGCCTGACCGAGAAGGTGTTGCCTGAATAGGAACAGGTTCTTCTTTTTTCTCTCTCTGCTCTGTTTGAGGGGCCATTCCTGCAAGAGGAGGCAAAACTTCTCGTGTAATTCCATTATTCTTTCTAACATCTGGCAATGCTATCTTTGCTGCGGTCCTTGACAAGGGAATTTCTTTTTTCGTCTCGGACGGCTTCTTCTTCATCGGGATTCGAATGACCTGCCCCGCGCGAAAGACATAGGGACTTTTGAAGCGATTCAACTGGACCAGTTCGGTGGTGCTGGTTTCGAAAAGACGAGAAACTTTATAAAGTGTATCGCCAGAGCGTATCTGATATGTCCTTGGGGCCGGAATGCCAATCCTCATCCCTTTGGTCAAGCGGTAAGGCGCAAAAAGATGGTTCGCTTCCAGCACATCCCTCAGTTCAACACGATATTTTTGAGAAATGAGCCAAACCGTCTCCCCCTTACTCACAGTATGCAGTCCTAAGCTACCGCCACCACTCCCTCCCCCATAGCTGTGCACAGGGGCAAGGCCGCTTGATGGTGCACAACTCCCCACCAGCATGAAGGAAGAAAGCATGAGAAGAGAAAAAAACCTCACCCATTCAACTCCTTCAACTCACCAGCCGTATAACTGTTGTTGCGAGGGACATCGGGAAGTAAAGGAACAAAGCGAACCGGAAGCAAATTCTGAACTGCATAGACGTCGTCCGATTCTTTTTTGTACTTTTTCAGAAACTGAGGTTGTCCCTGCCCTCCTACCGGAACGATCATAATGCCGCCCACCTTCATTTGGTGCAGCAAGACTGCAGGAGGATCTCCTTCAACCGCAGCTGTTACAATGATACGGTCAAATTCATTCTCCCCTGGCCAGCCCTTCATACCATCGGCCGCCAAAGTGGTAATATTGCGCAGCTTGAGGGCTTCAAAACGTTTTTCGGCAAGCTCTAATAAGGGCCGATGACGTTCAATAGTGTAAACGCGCCGCGCCAAACGGGATAAAACCGCAGCCTGATATCCTGAGCCTGTTCCAATTTCAAGCACAGTCATGGTTTTATCAACCTGCAAAGCCTCGGTCATATAAGCTACAATATAAGGCTGTGAGATTGTCTGACCTAGACCAATTGGCAAGGCTTGATCTTCATAAGCATGATCCTGAAAGGAACGGGGAACGAAAAGATCACGCGGCGTTCGTTCCATCGCACTCAGAACCTCAGTGTTCAAAATCCCCGCCTGACGTAACTGAATAATCAGACGTATCTTGGAAGGATCAGGGGAAGATTGGGGAACGGGTTCGGCCATCATCTGCAATATGTTTCTAAAAATAACAAAGAAGTAAAGTACCAGATTATTACAACCCCGAATAGGGCTTGACACCCGCCTTTGCTATATAATGGCAATTAGGCTCTCAGAAGCGGCTCATCATGAACGGTAGGTTAGCAGAAAGCTGATTATCACCCTTCTTATAGTTTTTTCTTTTCAAGAATTTTTATCTTCTCCAGCGAGGAGAGTCTGAAAACACGTCCAATTTGTTTGCATCGGCGTAACAGATATATAGCCTTGCGCCAGAACATCTGCGTCCTGACCCAACCCCTCATCAATATTGCTTTGAAACAGATCAATTCTCAGCTTCTCGTGTCCCTCTGAAGAATCCTCAATAATCAAACCACGCACAACCGATCTATGTCGCAGAGAAGTCATGACGGGCGATTTATTTTCAAAATTATCCCCATCAGGAAAATTTACACTCATGACAATATGCTCCGGCCACGAAACTGACCTCAAATAATCAAACAGTTTTGGCAGGTATCTTTTCACCGCCGAAAGATTGGGCTTGCCGTTTTTGTCCCGCCGTTGCCCCAAGGCGACAGCAGGGAATCCCTCCAATGCAGCCTCAAAAGCTCCCCCAAAAGTTCCGGAATAGGTAACAAAATTGCCAGTATTATCGCCATGGTTAATCCCTGAAAGAACAATATCCGGCAAACGGTCCTTCAAAATATGATGCAAAGCGATAATTGTGCAATCTGTTGGCGTTCCGTCCACAGCAAAGTGGTTGTTGTCGATTTTGTGCAAATTCATAGTTTTTCTATGAGATATCGACCTCCCCATGCCTGAACACTCAGAAGAGGGGGCTACCACAAACACCTCACCAAAAAATTTGCAGGCAAATTCCTCAAGAACCTTAATCCCTTCAGCATGGATACCATCATCATTAACAATGAGAACGCGATAATCTGACCATTCTTTCTGGGGAAGCATTTCTATGCCTTCACAATTTTGGTCAACCCGCCCATATAGGGTTGTAAAACTTTGGGAACGAAAATTCCTCCATCCGCAGGATCGTAATAATTTTCCATGACCGCCACCAAAGTCCGCCCAACCGCAAGGCCAGAGCCATTGAGCGTATGCACAAACTCTGTTTCCTTGGCCCCGTGCCGCTTAAATCTTGCCCGCATCCGCCGCGCTTGGAAATCGCCACAGTTCGAACAACTCGAAATTTCACGGTATTTATCCTGTGAAGGAACCCAAACCTCAAGGTCATAGGTTTTTTGAGAGCCAAACCCCATATCCCCCGCGCAAAGAACAATGGTACGGAAGGAAAGCTCAAGCTTTTTCAAAATATTTTCAGCGCACGCTGTCATTCTCTCGTGTTCTGCCTTTGAATCCTCTGGCCGTGCAATACTAACCATTTCGACTTTGTAAAACTGATGCTGGCGAATGATGCCGTGGGTATCCTTACCCGCTGACCCAGCTTCTTTACGAAAACAGGGGGTCATGGCTGTCAAACGGATAGGCTCCTCAAAATTATCCAAAATTGAGTCGCGAACCATATTGGTTAGGACCACCTCGGCCGTTGGAATCAACCAGCGTCCATCGGTGGTTTCGAATTGATCCTCCCGAAATTTGGGAAGCTGCGCCGTCCCGTACATCACATCAGAATTGACCAGCAGAGGCGGATTAATCTCGGTGTAGCCATGCTCGCTCGTATGAACATCCAGCATGAATAGCCCGAGAGCCCGTTCCATCCGCGCCAAAGCCCCTTTAAGAATGGTCATGCGGGCTCCAGCGAGCTTGGCCGCTGTTTCAAAATCCATCAACCCTAAACGCTCGCCAATTGCCACATGATCAAGGGCGGCATTACTGCCGACCTTCGGACTACCGTGCCTGCGCAGCTCCACATTTGCGCTTTCATCAGGGCCATCCGGCACATCTGCCGCCACCATATTGGGAAGCGCACTGAGAATTTCGTTCAGGTCATCCGCTAAAAACTTCTCTTGTTCTTCCAAAGAGGCCATTTTGTCTTTGAGAGCCCCAACTTCACTCATCAAAGCGGCGGCATCCCCCCCTTTGGCCTTCACAGCTCCAACTTCTTTCGAGACCTCGTTCCGGCGTTGCTGAACCGCTTGAAGTTCCGTCTGCAAAGCGCGACGATCCTCGTCCAACTTAAGGATGGGGGCTGTTTGCGAAGAAAGTCCACGGCGCGCCCAGTTTTTATCATAGGCAGCAGGGTCATCGCGAAGAGATTTAAGATCGTGCATGGTAAAAAATCCTGAAGTTTAGCTTTTCACTTTCTGTACCTTATATAAAATGAAGCTTCTAAACAATATCAGCCCATCAGGTTTTCATCATGACTCCTTTCGAGGTTATCTCTCCCCCTGCCGGCGTATCTCAGGTTCCTGTTATCTTCAGCGTTCCTCATAGCGGAACCATTTATCCCGAAGATTTTGACTATAGCTGTGCGTTTGAACTCCTTCAAAGTGCAGAAGATACCTTGGTGGATGATTTGTTCTCAGAAGCTCCACGCTTCGGAGGCACAGTGATCCGCGCCACTATGCCGCGCAGCTATATTGACCTGAACCGCAACCCTGATGACGTGGACCCTCTCCTATTGGCCGAGCCGTGGCCGCACCCTCCCCCAAAAGATGGCCGTTCAGGAGCCGGACACGGTCTTATTCGCCGCCTGATTCGCCCCAATGGCCCAGAAATTTACACACGAAAACTCTCTGTTTCGGAAATAAACCACCGCATAGAGTCCTATTACCTCCCTTATCACACAGCCTTAAGCGGCTTAATTCAAGCTCTCTGGGAGAAATTTGGAACGGTCTGGATAATCGATTGTCATTCCATGCCTTCTTCAGCTGCCTTTACCCTTGGAACGGGTATCGCCGTTGACATCGTTCTGGGTGATCTTGATGGAACAGCCTTTCCTTTGACCGCCCGAACAGCATTACAAGCTCTCTGGAGAGAACAAGGCTATCGTGTTTCTGTCAATGATCCGTATAAAGGATTCGAAATTTTGCGCCGTCACACCCGCCCTATTGATAAAATTTACGGCCTGCAAATTGAATTTAGTAAATCTATTTACCTAGAAAATGATAGAGATATAAAACAAAACAAATACAACAAACTAAAAGACGATATTAACGTTATGCACGAAGAAACAAGATTGCTGATAAAATAGTTTATAAAAATGCTATATCTAATTGATCTTTAATTATATTATCAACATCACCAAGTGAAAGTTTCCGCCCTAAAGCCTGCAAGGATGTAACCCCATGTTCCCGAATGCCGCAAGGAACAATTCCGTCAAAATGCGATAAGTCTGGATTCACGTTTATTGAAATTCCATGATACGTCACCCAGTGCCGCACCCGAACTCCGATAGCCGCAATTTTGGACTCACGCCCACCCCCTTCATCCACCCAAATTCCAACACGGCCAGAACGCCGCTCGCCTTGAACTCCCATCTCGACCAAACTCCGAATGAGCCAATCCTCCAGCCGCCAAACATAGTTTTTAATGTCCGGCGTAGCTTGCCTCTTGCGAAGGTCCATCATGACATAAGCCACGCGCTGGCCCGGCCCATGGTAAGTGTATTGCCCTCCTCGACCAGTTTGATGGACGGGAAACCGAGGATTCAGCAAACCTTCCGCCCGTGCGCTCGTTCCTGCTGTGTAAAGGGGGGGATGTTCCAACAGCCAGATTAACTCATCCTCCCGTCCCTCCCGAATGGCAGAAACGCGGGATTCCAT
>JAGOQV010000066.1 GCA_018063145.1 Alphaproteobacteria bacterium | reverse complement strand
ATTGCTGTGATGTTTCCCATTCTTGAAGGGCTCTCCGCTTTTCTTGGACAGCCTCCTAAGGGACTCCCCGGACTGCAACATAAACTGGATGATACCTACTTCCGCCGCATGGAGGCAATCGACTTTGCCATGAGTTTTGACGACGGGCAAACTCTCAAGGGAATTGAAACGGCTGATGTGATTTTAGTCGGCGTTTCGCGTACATCGAAAACCCCAACCTGTATTTACCTAGCGCGGCAAGGAATTCGTGCCGCCAATATTCCTTTGGTTTTCGAAGTGGGTTTTCCCAAAGAAGTGCTGTCCTTAAAGAAACCTCTTTTTGTTGCCTTGACCGAATCAGCAGACCGTTTGATTGAAGTTCGTTCATCAAGAATACGGACAGATCAAAAATCCCGTCATCTGTCTGGCAATAGTTATATTGATCCCGAACGCGTTGAAGAAGAAGTGCAAAAAGCCCAAAAATTCTTCCGCGAACAAGGCTGGCCAATTATTGACGTGACCAAAAGATCGGTTGAAGAAACTGCTGCTGAAATCATGGTTCTTCTGCAAAGAAGCAAAGAAAACCGCGAGGCCAAACCATGATGAAAGCCGGTGTTATTGGACATCCTATTGCTCACAGTAAATCTCCGCTTATCCATCAATATTGGCTACGCGAATACGAGATAAGCGGGGAATACTTAGCCTATGATATTCCTCCAGAGAACTTTCTAGAGGAAGCCAAAAACTTGCTAGATTCCGGTGGTCTCAAGGGATTTAATGTGACCTTGCCGCACAAGCAAACAATCATGAATTTGTGTACGACACTGAGTAACGAAGCAAAGGCCATAGGGGCAGTGAATACAGTTATTTATCATTCTTCTGGTGATATTGAGGGACGAAATACCGATGCATTTGGGTTCATGGAAAATGCCCGTGAGGCTATCCCTTACTTTGACTGGTCCCTCGGTCCTGTTACAGTTTTAGGAGCAGGAGGAGCCTCTCGCGCTGTCATTTATGCCCTAAAAAAAGCAGGCGTTTGTGAAATCAGGGTCACCAATCGCAGCTGGGAAAAAGCCAAGCGTTTGGCCGATGATTTTGGTATCAAACCCTACGAGTGGGGAATGCGCAATGTTGCACTAGAGGAGTCTATCGCTCTCATCAATACCACCAGCCTTGGCATGAAAGGGCAAGATGCACTAGAGATTGATCTGGCTCCGATGAACCCCAGTGGTCTTGTTTACGATATTGTTTACACCCCGTTAGAAACAGAATTACTGAACCAAGCACGCAGCAAAGGATTGCAGGTTATAACCGGAATTGGAATGCTATTACATCAAGCGCGGCCTGCTTTTGAAGCATGGTTTGGTGTTATGCCCGAGGTTACCGATGAACTAAAACAAAAGGTACTGGTCCCATGAAAATAATTGGGCTAACCGGATCTATCGGAATGGGGAAATCCGTTGCTGCTGGAATCTTTCGGCGACTAGGTGTCGCCGTTCATGATTCGGATGCTGCTGTCCATGCTTTGCTCGCCCCAAACGGGGAAGCTTTCGAACGGGTGGCCCTTACTTTTCCTGAATGTTGGAACACCAAAACCCATCAAATTGACCGCCGAAAATTAGGGCAGATCGTTTTCTCAAATCCTCAGAAAAAAGAGAAATTAGAGGCTATTTTACATCCGCTTGTCGGGCACTCTCAAATTGAATTTGTACGCAAGGCCAGACGCATGGGCTTAAAGCGTTTGGTGCTTGATATTCCTCTTTTATTTGAAACCAGAGCTGAGCGGAACTTTTGTTCGGTTGCCTGCGTCACGGCTCCGTTTCTCATTCAAAAAACTCGTGTGTTACAACGCTCTGGGATGACGCTACAAAAATTTTATACTATCCTTGATCTGCAACTCTCAGATACTGAAAAACGTCGGCGGGCCGATCGGGTTATCCAAACCGGACTTGGGTACGCCCACACATTGAGGTCCTTAAAAAAATATTTACGGACACTGGAGAAGAAAAATGCGTGAAATTGTTCTTGATACCGAAACCACGGGTATGGACCCAGACGAGGGACATAAAATCATAGAGATTGGCTGCGTTGAACTTCTCAACCATGTTCCCACGGGCAGAACTTGGCAAACTTATATCAATCCAGAAAGAGAGGTTGAGGCCGGAGCCGCTGCCGTTCACGGTATCAAAACCGAATTCCTGAAAGACAAGCCTACCTTTGGCGAAATTGTTGGAAATTTAATGGACTTCATTGCCGATGGAAAACTGGTTATTCACAATGCAGAATTCGATGTTAAATTCCTAAACGCTGAACTTAAACCCTACGGGTTTCCCCTTATAAAATTGAATGATGTCACCGACACATTGCTATTGGCGCGAAAAAAGTACCCGGGACAACCCGCCAATCTGGATGCTCTTTGTCGTCGTTTTGGCGTTGATCTTTCCGATCGGTCTCTTCACGGAGCCTTACTTGACTCTCAATTGCTGGCACAAGTGTATCTGGAGTTGATGGGAGGGCGCCAACATGGACTTGGGCTTGGTAGCGAAGAAACAGGAGAGGAAAATAAACAAGATTTTGTGAGCACGCCAAAGCGGGATCGTCCTTACCGAGAACCCCGTCTCTTTGCTGTTCCTCCTGAAGAAAAGGCCGTCCACCAGAAAATGTTGGACGACCTTAAAGACCATTTATGGGAGACTTCAGTCTAGCTGTTAGTTCTAATTGGATTTTTGCGAATCATCCTTCGCTGCAAAACGCGAGAGGTACATGGAGTGGAAATCAACTGGTCCGAGCATCAGCGGAGAAAATCCCCCATCTTGAGTAAGATCAGCAAGAATCTTTCTAGCATAAGGAAAGGCGAGTTTCGGAACCTCGACCAGAAGCACCGGATGGTGATGTTCTTCAGGAACATTGGGCAAAGAAACACAAACTGCATACAAAACTTCTGCCACATAGACGGTTTGTTCTTTGCGCTCGGCTCGGGCCGCAACGCGCAAAACAACTTCATATAACGACTTGATTTTATCGTCTTCAAGTGCACGCGCGTCCAGTGTGATGTTGACATCCATACGAGGAGTCTCAAGTCCGGCTCGCAAAGAATGCGGAGCATGAGGATTCTCGAAGGAGATATCCTTGACATACTGGGCATGGACCATCAAAGGCAGGTTTGGAGCTTGGACCACAACTTTTTCTGCGCCTTCGGACGAAAGGGATTCTGAATCTGTCATAATGTTACCTATGGTTAAATCTAAAACGTCAATCGAATTAGCAGAAACGGGGCGACATAACAAGTCAGGAAGAATGTCCCTTCTGCTTGTATCTCTGCCCAAATAGGCTGTATATTGAGCAATCGGTGTTGTTTTTATAGGGAGTCCTCCTGTGCCTGTTGATCTTCTCCTTTACGTTGTTATTGCCGCAGTTCTTGTTTTTTGGCTCAGAAATACACTGGGAACACGCCACGGCAGCGAACGCGAACGGCCCAATCCCTTGGAAGGAATGGGGCAATCACACCTTGAAACACGCGGAAAAATCTTGGACATAACGGACGGAGCCTATCCCGACCGTGACATGGTTGATGATATACTGCGCGGGGTAGATTGTCAGGACAAAGATGCTCAACAAGGAATTTTGGACCTCATTCGCGCAGATCGCAGTTTTGATCCCCATATTTTTATAGAAGGAGCGCACGAGGCTTTCCCTATTATTATAGAAGCCTTTGCGAAAGGGGATTTGCGGACCCTTAAAGATCTCCTTTCTCCTGGTGTTTATACTGCTTTTGAACAAGCGATTGAGGACCGACAAGTCAAAGGTCAGACAGTGGCAACCGAGATTCACGCCGTTCGGAAAACCCAGATTATCGATGTTCGTCTGATGGAACGTATGGCTTATATTAAGATTCGTTTCATTGCCGATGAAACTTCGGTCACGCGTGATCGGGATGGTAATATTCTGTCTGGCAATCCTGACCGAATCACAGAAATGAACGATGTATGGACTTTTGGCCACGACTTGCGGAGCAAAGATCCAACGTGGTTTTTGTATGAAACGTCCGATGATGTGCCCGAACATACCAAAACATATATTCCTGATGCGAAATAAGCGATGAAACTCTCCCTCTTTTTGGCTTCGGCTACGGTGTTGTTTATGCTTTCTGGGTGTGCTGAATGGGGAGGAATTGAAACGCCCCCCCCGTCTAAAAAAGAAGTATTGGGATTCAAGCTTGCCTCTTTTTCGGACCTTCCCGGGTGGGAGTTTGATGCGCACGATGCGGGGCTGCTTGCTTTTTCCCGCTCCTGCACCCGAATTCTCAAGCAATCCGCAGACAAGCCGTTTGGCCCAGATCCTTGGGCGGGGCAGTACAGCGATTGGCAAAAGGCCTGCCAAGCCTTGCCTCCGGTTGAAACAGCCACGCCTGACCAAGCCCGCCGTTATTTTGAAACATGGTTTACTCCTGTTGCCGCTTTGGCAGATGGGAAGCCTGAAGGTCTCTTCACTGGTTATTACGAAGCTTCTCTCAAGGGATCTTTTAATCGAGAGGGGCCTTATCAAATTCCGCTTCTGGCACGGCCGGCTGATTTGGTCATGGTTAACTTGGGGGAATTTCGTCCTGAACTGCGCGGTCAACGCATTGCTGGACGGGTTACAGATGGTTACCTCAAACCTTATGAAGATCGCGCCGCTATTGAGAACGGAAAACTTCCCGCTGGTATGGAGATTCCTTTGCTATGGACAGATAGTGCTGTTGGGGCGTTCTTCCTTCAGGTTCAGGGGTCTGGTGTCGTAACAATGACCGATGGCAGCGAAAGGCGGGTAGGGTTTGATGGTCAAAACGGCCATGTCTATTCTGCTATTGGAAAAGAATTGATTAAACGGGGAGCCCTGACCAAAGACAACGTGTCGATGCAAACCATTCGCGCTTGGCTGAGTGCGCATCCTCAAGATGCCACCAATATCATGCAAACCAACAAATCCTACGTTTTTTTCCGCTTCACCGATTCCGATGTTGAGAAAAACGGCGGACCGATTGGAGGAGAAGGACTCCCTCTTACACCAGAACGGTCTTTGGCCGTTGATCGGTCTTTGATTCCTTATGGCCTTCCTCTTTTTCTTGCTGCAAATAACCCGAACCCAGCTCTTCCCCCCATTCAAAAAGTTATGGTTGCCCAAGACACTGGCGGAGCCATTCAAGGCCCTGTTCGGGGTGACGTATTCTGGGGGCATGGGACCGCAGCAGAAGAAAACGCAGGTCCCATGAAATCTGCGGGACGGTACTGGTTCTTATTGCCTAAGAACCTTGCCGACCGCCTTCCCCGCTAAACCAGAAGCTTTTTTAAGGAGCAAGATCGTATTCAGATAGATCTGGCTCTTTCTGAGCTTCTTTCTTAACAACTGGCGCAGAAGGGGCTTGATCGATTGAATCTTCTTCCTCTCCGGCAGCTGGCTCAATCTGATTCGGGTCGAAAGGAACTGTTTCTTCTTGCGCCAAGGCTGGAGAAGAGGAGGCCGGAGATTCTCCCCCAAGAGCCGCCGGTGCTTTGCCGGAGAAACGGGCAGAGCCAAACCCGCCGTCATCTCGCGCCAAGGCTGGAAGAGAAATTCCAAAAACGATTAAAGCTAATAGTACAAAACGAAGCATCTAAATTACCCCCTGATTAAAACGTATCCTGAATAGTGCGGCCCCAATTTTCAAAGTCCTTGCCTACTCCATTTGCTGTGTTGCCACAAGCGGACAGCGAAAGAATCGCAGTCACCAGCGAAAACAATATGACAAATTTTTTCTTCATCGTCAAACTTTCTTTTTCAAAAGGCATATGAGTCTTAATTTATACCGGAGAAGCCGTTTCGGGAAGCCCTTCGGGAAGTCTTTTTTGTACAGGTGGCGAGACCAGCAGGGTAAAGGCCAGCATGAAAAGTTGCAAGCTGATAAGCCAACTCGCCCAAAGGGACCACGACACCATCAAAAACACCACCGTCCCACAAAAAACTGTGAAAGGAAGAATTTGTTGGTCTATGAGACGCATCTGCAGCCTTCGATAAATAAATAAAAGAGCGGATAAGGCCAACGCAATACCAAAACTACCAAACTCAATCCAAAGCTGAAGACCGATGTTATGCGGATGCATAATAGTTGAAGATGGGAAGTATTTTTTGGCACTGACAAAATCAGTAATGGACCGTGTGCAGTCCATACCAAAACCGTAGAGCGGGTTTTCTTGAATCCGCTGAGAAACGAACGTGTAAACTTCAAGGCGTTCACTGGAAGAAGCAGCGCGAACCAGCCACGCTCCGTTTCTAAATTCCTCCCCCAAATGGTTGTATAAAAAGGGAGCCAACCACGGCAAGACAATCAGAATGGTCACAATCGCAACAAAGGTCAAAGTGGGGGTGATGCGGGGAAGAAACCGAATTCCAACCCATGCCCCACCCATGACGAGGCTAGCCATCTGGGCCGCTTGCGATTGGGTCGTCAACAAGGCAATCAAGGTCATCCCAACCAGCATAGCGAGAACGTAATATTTCTTCTGCTCTAACAAAAAAGAGAACAGGTAAGGCAGCGGCAAAATAAGGACCGCCATAAATTTGTTAAGAATGGAGGTTGAAATAGCTTCGTCTTCTGGAATCCCCGAAAACCCACGATACAAGGGAAAATCGAACACCAATTCAATCGCAACCCCTGTGGCCAGAACGGTGTAAATCACGGGGGCATAACGTGCAAAAATCTCTCTAACAGAATCGGGGCGGAGGGAGATCACCGAGAAAAGCCATATAGCCGGAACCGTCAACCCGCCAATTTTTAAGGCCCTCTCAAAACTTGCAGCAGGGGTGATCGACCAAAACCAACTGGCCATACCAAGAAGAGCAGGAGCCAGAAGGAAAACAAGCAAAGGCCCATCAACAGGCGGCCATTGGCGAAAGGTAAGACGGTATCCTATTCCAAAACTCAAGCTCAGGAAGGGAAGACTCGCCGAAAGGGTCAGCGGGTTGATTGCTGCGGCAAGTGCCGTTAGCAGCAAGAGAAAGGAAGCCAACGCCCAAAAACGTGACGGAGAAAGAGAAAAGAAAAGACGCATGGCCCATCCCAAAACGGAAGAAAGTTGGTCAGGGGAAACCGTATCACGTTGTTTTTATAAAAGGCTAGACAGGTTATAATTTTCGTAATAGCGGTTAGTCGCTCCCTCTATCGCGATTTGGAAAAGTCCGATAGAACGTCACCATGGTTTCAAATTCGGATGATCTGTTTCTGGTCGATGGCTCGGGGTTTATTTTTCGGGCCTATCATGCGTTGCCGCCCCTGACTCGCCGCGATGGAACGCCGGTCGGAGCCGTCATGGGTTTTTGCAATATGTTGCTCAAACTCCTTCTCGATCACCCCCACGCCAAAATTGCTGTAGTCTTTGATACATCGCGTCAAACTTTTCGAAGTGAGATTTATCCAGCCTACAAGGCCAACCGCCCTCCTCCGCCCGAAGATCTTATTCCTCAGTTTGCTTTGATTCGCGAAGCCACTAGGGCCTATGGACTTCCCTCTTTGGAGCTTGATGGGTTTGAAGCAGACGATTTGATTGCCACTTACGCAAGATTGGGTGTTGAATCCGGTATCGGTGTTACGATTGTGTCTTCTGATAAAGATTTGATGCAGTTGGTTCGGGATGGAGTCCGCTTGATGGACCCCATCAAACAAACCATCATCGGTCCAGCCGAGGTCATAGAAAAATTTGGAGTTCCTCCAGATAAGGTCATTGATGTGCAATCCCTGGCTGGGGACTCCATTGACAACGTTCCCGGGGTCCCGGGAATTGGTGTCAAGACCGCTGCACAACTCATTACTGAATACGGAAGTCTCGAAGAACTCTTGAACCAAACGGCAGAGATAAAACAACCTAAGCGGCGAGAATCTCTTGAACAAAATGCCGAAGCAGCGCGGATGTCAAAAAAGCTGGTAACGCTCAGCGATCAAGTTCCAGTTCCTCAAGCTATTGAAACCCTTGTTCCGGAACACCCTTTCTCACAAAGATTGGTCGATTTTCTAGAGGCGCAGGGATTCAAATCTCTGGCAGCGCGTATGGCCCAGAAATCTTTGACCACCGCTCCTGCTCCCACTGCTTCTTCCTCTGCCGCAACTCCAGAGGTTCTTCCTCCTCTTCAAACAGACTACACCCTGATTACAGCACCAGCCTTGCTCAAAGACTGGATCAAGGATGCCGAAGAAACCGGTTTACTGGCGATTGATACTGAAACAACGGGGCTTACCCCAGCTCGCGCAAAACTGGTTGGTATTTCCCTTGCCACACGGGCAGGACGCGCTTGTTATATTCCTGTTGGCCATGATGGCGGGGGGGACTTGCTCGGACTTTCTCAGGACGCTCTTGCTCAACCGAATCTCTCCGAAATTCTAGATGTCCTACAACCCTTTTTAAGGGATCCAAGTCTTCTCAAAATTGGTCACAATATCAAATTCGATTTACAAATGTTGATGCCGTATGGCGTGCAGATATGTCCGCTTGATGACACAATGTTGATGTCTTATGTTCTGGATGGAACATCCCACG
>JAGOQV010000065.1:7463-8610 GCA_018063145.1 Alphaproteobacteria bacterium | reverse complement strand
CCCGTCATCCCCCGAATCCGTGAAACGGATTCTAGGGGGATCCAGAATCTCCCCTCACCTCCATCCTCTCCCACAGGGGGAGAGGACGTTCCCCCTCCTTTTTTCCCTCTCCCTTTCGAGGGAGAGGGTAGGGTGAGGGGGAAAAAAGGTAGTGAGAGGGGGGCTTTTCATGTTCTCCTAAATCAACTATGAATAGGGCCATTAGAAAAACCTCGGAGAAGCAAGTAAATGTCGGATATTCTGCGCGAAGTTGATGAAGCCATGCGGGTCGAGAAAATGACTCGGCTATGGGCGGAACATGGAAATACGGTTATTGCCGCGATTGTGGCCCTTATTCTGGGAACAGCCCTCAGTTCGGGGTGGAATGCATGGCAACATCACCAACACCTAAAAAGCACTTCGGCTCTTTTAGACAGTTTGCAAACCGACTCGCCTCTTGCCTCTCTTGAAACTCTGGGCAAGACGGAGAAAGGAAACGCCAAGGCTTTTTCTTTGCTGACGGCAGCGGCGATTGCTCTTGATGAAAAATCTCCCGACCAAGCGATTGCTCTTTATAAAACCCTCGCGGCAGATAGCAGCGTGAGTTCTGTTTTTCGTCACTTGGCCCTTGTTCAAAAAGTAGCGATTGAGCTTGATGGGAAGACAGAGACGTCTTCTGCGCAAATGCTGGCCGACCTTGCCCCGATTATCAAAGACAAAACGTCTCCGTGGCAAGCCCGCGCTCTTTTGCTTTCGGCTCTCGTCAAGGCTCATAAAAATCAGGACAATAGCGGAGCCATTGCCGACCTTGAAACACTAAGCGCAATTCCAAACCTTTCGCCTACCGTGAAAGAACAAGCCTTTGCTCTGCGTCAAGTTTACAAACTACAGGGGGCCAAATGATGTTTCGTTTTGTCTCTCCGGCTCTGGTTTTTGTTGTTTTGGGAAGCGTGAGCCTTTCGGGGTGTTCATGGTTTGACTTTGGTAAAGACGACAAACCCCCTTTGGCGGGAACTCGTATTTCGGTTCTTGAACTACAGAAGAATCAAGGGGTTGCCCCGACCAAACCCACCAGCCCTCTGGTTATTCCGGCAGCGTGGAGCAATGAATATTGGCCTCAATCGGGCGGGTATCCGAACCATTCCTTGCAAAATCTTGCGCTCTCTCC
>JAGOQV010000065.1:5318-7363 GCA_018063145.1 Alphaproteobacteria bacterium | reverse complement strand
GCCTTGCCGGATATTCGCGCTTTGCCGGTTATTGATAAAGGACTGGTCATTGCGATCAGCTATGGCGGAAAAATTGTGGCCATTGACGAACGAACCGGAAGCCGTGTCTGGCAAAAAGATATTGGCAGTGCCTCAGCCCCGTGGGTTGCTGGCAACCAGATTTTTCTCATCTCTTCCAATGATGAATTGGTGGCGATGAATCGTGAAACCGGAGACTTGTTATGGGTTAACCCTCTGTCTGGATATACGAAAGATAAGGAAAACCACAACGCCCTACTCTGGAATGGTCCGGTGCTGGCTGGGGGACGTTTGATCCTCAGTGCGCCAGAAGGAAATATTCTTGAGATCGACCCTCAAAACGGGGCTCTCCTTCGTCAATTGGCAACGGGTCATTCCATGGCTGTTCCTCCGGTTGTCGCTGCGAAAACACTCTTCCTGTTACAAACCAACGGAACGCTTTCCGCCTATCAATAGAAAAGGACCCTCACAATGCTAACCCTTGCGATTGTGGGGCGACCCAATGTCGGAAAATCAACTCTTTTCAACCGCCTGATCCGGCGGCAAATGGCGATTGTTGACGATACCCCGGGGGTGACCCGTGACTGGAGGGAATCCGAAGGACAAATTCTCGACCGGAAAATCAATGTCATTGATACAGCGGGACTTGAGGAAAAATTCGACAATTCTTTAGAAGCCAGAATGCGCCGCCAGACCGAAACGGCCTTGGTTCGCGCTGATATTATTTTGTTTGTGGTGGATGGCAAGGCGGGGCTGACTCCGCTTGATGAACATTTTGCCAAGTGGCTACGCAAACAGAAAAAGCCCGTCATCTTGATTGTCAACAAATGTGAAAAAGACGAAGTCGCCGATAACGCGAGAGTAGAAGCTTACGGGCTTGGCCTTGGCGAACCTGTGACCATGTCGTCCGCGCATGGTATCGGCATGGATAGCCTTTATGAAGCCCTGACCGCCTATGTCCCAGAGGAAAAAGAAGAGGAAGTCACCGACACAGATCACCAGAAATTCTGGAGTGACGAAGAACTCGACTCTCTAGAAGGCCGTGAAGACTTTGACTACGCCGCCCTAAAAACCGAGGAAGAAGACACCACCCGCCCTATTCGCTTGGCGATTGTTGGTCGCCCGAATGCGGGAAAATCAACCTTGATGAATGCGCTACTTGAAGAAGACCGTGTGATAACCGGCCCTGAAGCAGGACTTACCCGCGACGCGATTGCCGTTGACTGGGTTTATAAAGAACGGAAATTCCGTCTGGTAGATACGGCGGGAATGCGCAAGAAAGCGCGGATTGAACACCGCTTGGAAAAAATGGCTGTGGAAGATACGCTCCGCGCTATTCGCCTTTCGCAAATTGTGGTCCTGATGATTGACGCGCAAACTCCGGTTGAAAAACAGGATTTGCAAATTGCTGACCATGTTATTAAGGAAGGGCGAGTTCTGGTTGTCGCTATCAACAAATGGGATGCGGTCACCGATAAAAATGCCAAACTGGCCGAGATCAAAGACACACTCGAAACATCCCTCTCGCAAATCCAGAACTTGCCTTTTGTGACTCTCTCGGCGCTACGGGGACAAAATCTGGATCACCTTATGGATCATGCGATTAAACACTATGAAATCTGGAACAAACGCATTTCCACCAATCGCCTGAACCGCTGGCTGGAAAGCCGCACCGAACGCCACCCACCACCCCTTTCCCAAGGTCGGCCCAATCGTCTGCGTTATATGACTCAGATCAATGTGCGCCCCCCTACTTTTGCGGTGTGGGTTTCGCGGCCTGATGATCTGCCGGATACCTATAAACGCTATATCGTGAATCAGCTCCGCGCCGATTACGAACTCCCGGGCGTTCCCATTCGCCTTCTGCTTCGCAAAAGTAAAAACCCCTATACGGATTAAGTTAACCCTAATGACTTTCCCGTCATCGCCCGAATTTGGCGTAAGACAAATTCTAGGGCGATCCAGAACAGAAAGATGGAATGACGAGGATAAAAATCGTCATTCCAGCGAAAGCTGGAATCCAGATA
>JAGOQV010000065.1:0-5218 GCA_018063145.1 Alphaproteobacteria bacterium | reverse complement strand
TTTATCTATAAGAAAAACGCCAAAGATCAAAAACTCTGTATCTCTGTAGTTTAGATTCTTTAGAGTTAGGGTTAGGATGTGCTGATATTCAAAATATTTTGTGACGAAAACGGCGGGTTTTCGAGAAACGGAAGCGCAGGAAACCACCATTTGCAGTCCATAGGTGGAAACTTTATGGATGGACTCTAAGCAGGAAGATCAAAAATCTGCCCATGCTGGATACAACTCGGCAAAGCGAGTTCGACAAACATGGGGGTAATATCGTCTGGAACGTGCGCCCGTCCTTGGAACCCACCCGGGAAAGCCTGTGCCAATAATTCGGTGCGCACTGCCCCGGGGCTAATCATGTTGATTTTCAAATTGGTTTGGCGGGTTTCGGCAGCCCATGTTTCGGCAATTTTGCTAAGGGCAGCTTTGCTGGCGAGGTACTCTCCCCAAAAAGGCATCATATAAAGCTTCGGAGAGGCAATCACGAAAATCGCCCGCCCCGCGTCAGAGGCTCTCAAGGCGGGTTCCAGAGTGCGGATCAACTGAACATTGGCTGTGACATTGACGGAAAAAACATCTCGCCAGTCTTTGAGTGAGCTGTGGGACACGGGGGAGAGCGTGCCCAAAATTCCAGCATTTGCGACAAAAATATCAAGCCGCCCGAACCGCTCAACCAAAGTAGGGCCGAGAGCTTCAAGCTCATCGGTTTTTCTCAAATCAAATGGCATAAGGGTTGCCGTTCCCCCTGCTGATCGAATGGCATCATCAACTTCTTCGAGTCCGGATTGGCTTCTTGCCATTAAAACCACATGGGCCCCTTGGGCAGCATAAGCTCTCGCCACCGCCGCACCAATCCCGCGGGAGGCTCCGGTAATGAGGGCAATGCGGCCTTCGAGTTGCTTGGGCATTATGCGCATTTTTTCTTTTTGTTGGCTTCATCAAAATCAGTCAGAGCCACCGGATAATCGCCCGTAAAACAAGCATCGCAATACTGCGGCAGTTTTGAATTGCGGGCAGCCTCGCCCATCGCGCGATACATTCCATCTTCGGAAATAAAGGCAAGGGAATCGGCTCCTATAAACTCGGCCATTTGAGAAACCGTCAAGCGCGAAGCCATCAACTCCTGACGAGACGGCGTATCAATCCCATAGAAACAGCCATACTGAACAGGCGGCGATGAGATTCTAAGATGAACTTCTGCCGCGCCGCTACTGCGCATCATCTCGACAATTTTGCGTGACGTTGTTCCGCGTACAATTGAATCGTCAACGAGAACAATGCGCTTGCCTTCAACCGTTGCGCGGTTGGCGTTATGTTTGAGCTTAACGCCGAGGTGACGGATAGACTGCGTCGGCTCAATAAAGGTCCGGCCAACGTAGTGATTGCGAATAATCCCCAGCTCAAAAGGAATGCCGCTTTGCTGGGCAAAACCAATCGCGGCGGGGACACCACTATCAGGGACGGGAACAACCAGATCAACATCGCAAGGAGCTTCCTTGGCAAGCTCGGTTCCGATACGCTTGCGCACATCATAAACCGAATGACCTTCGACCAGACTGTCAGGCCGTGCAAAATAAATATATTCGAAAATGCAAAAACGGGGAGAGGATTTTTCAAACGGATGATGACTTTGAATGCCTTGAGGGGTAATGACAACCAATTCCCCGGGGGCAATATCGCGCACGAACTCGGCCCCGATAATATCAAGAGCGCACGTCTCGGAAGCCAGAACAAAAGCCCCATCAAATTTCCCAAGAACGAGGGGACGAAACCCGTTGGGATCACGCACGCCAATCATCATATCTGCGGCGGCAGCTACTAATGAATAAGCCCCTTGCACGCGGCGCAGAGCTTCGACCAAGCGATCAATAACGCTCGATTTTTTTGATAGAGCAACAAGATGAACAATCACTTCGGTATCTGTTGTGGTTTGAAACAAAGCTCCATGCTCAACCAGTTCATCGCGCAGCTTTGCAGCGTTGGTCAAGTTTCCGTTGTGGCCGAGAGCAAACCCGCCGAAGGTCATTTGTCCATAAAGGGGCTGGACGTTGCGCAGCAAGGTTCCGCCTGTCGTGGCATAACGGTTATGCCCGATAGCAAGGCTCCCTTTTAATCCGGCGATCACCGCTGAAGAATGAAAAATATCATCCACCAAACCAAGCCCGCGATGAGAGGGAAATTCCGTTCCGTCATAACTGACAATACCCGAAGCTTCCTGTCCTCGGTGCTGCAAGGCGTGGAGACCAAGAGCCACAAGAGCCGCTGCATCAGGATGACCGAACACGCCGAACACGCCACATTCTTCGTGGAGCTTATCATCGGCGGCAAAAGCTTCGTCAGACTTATTCATTGGGACTCCTAGTCGGGTTTTGGGGAGAAGACGGAGAGGACGATTCCTTGCCAATCAATCCATTCAAACTGCCGCGTTCTTGGTCGCTATATCCATCATCGGGAGGAGAAGAAGACGGCAAAGAATCAGACTTCGGTTCTTCTGGATTGCTTCCTTTTGTTCCGAGAACGTCAAGAGCTTTGAGCTTGTCTCTGGCCTGCGCTGCGGGGGATGAGGATTCTCCCTCTCCAGACGCTTCAGGCATAAATCCGGCGAGCCAACTGGAAATCCCGTCAAGGTAAACGTAGGTTTTGGCAGACGACAACCACTCCTCTTTCTTTTCCTCAGAGAGAATTAAATGGAAAGGAAGATAAATAATACCGAGCAGGAGAATGCCACGGGCAATTCCGAAAAAGACTCCAAGCGTCCGGTCCACAGGACCAAGCCCGACCGCATGAGCCGCGCCGGATAAAAAGTAACTCACCAATTGCAGAACAATAAAGACCGTGAGAAAAACGCCGCCAAAAGCCGTGACATCAGCGGCAATCGTCATGGGGATCAGATCAAAAAGTTTGCCCGGGTCTTTTCCTTCGACAATGCCGAACCACCCCTGCACCAAAGGGCGCACCATCCCGCCGAGCGTGAGGGCGGCCATCAAACCGCCAATCATCCCGAAAATGGTCAGGACTTCACGAATAAACCCGCGAAAAAAGGACACGCCAGCCGACATCAGGAGAACAAGAACAACGCCGAGATCGACGAGAAGCGCAATATCCATAACCAAATGCCCATGTTGTTGGTATTCGGAGGATTGATAAGAGACTTATCCGCCTATTGCAAGAAAGTTTTACTTTTCCTCACGAGATCTCTTGCAGAACCGACCGGCGCGGCTCTCCCCCCTGTCCTTCCGCCCCCTTTTGTCATTCCAGCGCAAGCTGGAATCCAGATAAGAAAGATGGAATGACGAGGATCTCTCTCCTCCCTGTCACCCCCGCTTTATAGGCGGGGGTCTGGCGTGTTAGAGTTTTACTTTGCCGGATCTCTGCCTTCGCGGAGATGACTATAACGTGTAAGATGAAAATATCCGCCAAAGTTAGGAGTCTGCAAGATGTCTATTGAGCCGTGGATCAACCAATTTACCAGCCATTACCTTGATGCGCTGTGGCTTCCTGTTGCGCTCTTGGTGGTTCACAAAGGACAGAAATGGAAAGCGGCCGCCTTTACCTTGTTGTGTATGGTGGTGTTCCGGCTGCAAATGGAAATTATGGACTCCACAGGGTTCCGAACGGGATTTACGGGGTTTTTCAAGATGTCCCTCTACCATCGGGGACTGATTGTTTACGGGATTTTCATCCTGCTTTACCTGATTTTGTCTCGCCTTTCGCCTTACACGAAGGGAATAATTTACATTGCGGCCAGTTTGAGCATCTTTTTCATGGCCTTTTTCGTGTCGTCTATTGTAATGATCTTATGATGATGGACAAGAAAATCAAAACGGCCAAGGGGCGCAAGCCCTCCTCCACACGTTGGATCGAACGCCAACTGAACGACCCCTATGTTGTCAAAGCCAAACAACAAGGCTATCGCTCGCGGGCGGCCTTCAAGCTTTTGGAAATGGACGAAAAATACAAACTCCTGAAATCAGGCATGGCTGTTGTGGATTTGGGTGCGGCCCCGGGGGGATGGTGTCAAGTTGCGCTGGCGAAGAAATGCCATCCGATTGTGGCGATTGACCTTTTGGAAATGGGCGAAATTGCGGGGGTTTCGTTTCTTCAGATGGATTTTATGGATGAAGACGCTCCGGCAAAGCTCAAGGCTTCGCTGGGTGGATTGGCAGACGTGGTGCTCAGTGACATGGCCCATAACACGACGGGCCACCGCGATACCGACCACTTGAAAATCATGGCCTTGGTCGAAGCGGCCTACGAATTTGCGACCGAAATCCTGAAACCAGGAGGAAGCTTTGTGGCCAAGGTTTTTCAGGGCGGGGCGGAATCTTCGCTTCTTGCGCGGATCAAGCTTGATTTTGCGGTGACGCGCCACGTCAAACCTCCTGCCAGTCGTCAGGACAGCTCGGAAAAATACCTTGTCGCCACAGGATTTCGGAGAAATTTACCATAACTTAATGCCCTTCTGTCATGATCTAAGGACGACAAATCAAGAAGAGGGTATAAATTACATGGTAGATTCAAGAAAAGGCACTTGCGACGATCCCGAGGTTGCAGCAAGACGGAGTGACAATCCGATTGTTTCAAAAGTTCAAGAGGCCCTTTGTAACGTTTTCAGCGCGACAACGACCCCGGGTCCTGTTGCTACGGTCCTGTCACCGGCAGAACCAAAAGTGGAAGCAAGACCGCAACCTCTACCACCATCGGCTGGTCCTACGAGGTAGGACTTTTCTCTACTCATTATACGTCACGGGGGGAGGGTTTCTTTCCCCCGTAGTTTGCTTGGGCGGCGGAAGAACGGCCCGTTTTTCCTCGCTGCGCTTGTACACATAAATCCCCAGAACCGACAGACCGATGGTCCAGATCGTACCGAGTGAATTCATGGCCTCGATGACCAATCCAGCTTCTTTGGTATCAAAAATAATGACATAGGCAAGAGCGAACATCTGCGCCCCCCAAGTCAGAGCGATGATATATCCGAAAGTTGGGCGCATCCGGCGCACATATAAATCACTTGAGACCACTTCGGCGCGCAGGGATTCATTCACCTGCTCAATGCCGGTTTTGCGTTCGGCAGCTTCAAGCTCTTGCACTTTTTCAAGATGGCGATTCATTTCGGCGAGATGCTCGGGGCTTATTTTTCCGGCACTGAGGGCTTCGGTCAAACCATCCAAAGCAGCCGAAGCTCCTTGTGCCACAGGGGTATTGACGTTTCTCAAGCCTTCGGCAAGGC
>JAGOQV010000064.1 GCA_018063145.1 Alphaproteobacteria bacterium | reverse complement strand
CGCTTGCCGCCAATGCAACTTATTGGTTGGCCGAATGCCATTATGCACAAGGCCAGTATGATAAAGCGGCGCGGATTTTTGCTGAGAGCTACAAGAAATATCCCAAAGGCCCCAAAGTGGCGGATAGCCTCCTTAAAATGGGGATGTCGCTGGGTGGACTGGGGAAAACCAAGGAAGCTTGCGTGACATTGCAGCAGCTCAAAAAAGAGTTTCCTTCGGGACAAACAACGGCTCTGCGCCGCGCAGAGCAAGAGATGACCCGTCTTGGCTGCGCTCGCTGATTCTCCTCTGACCTTCGAAGAATTTTCGGCTTATATGACAGCGGCCCTCCCCTTTTTGGCGGGGAGCGGCGAACCGATTGCTGTGGCGGTTTCTGGGGGAGGGGACAGCATGGCTTTGGTGTCTCTTCTTAAGGAATGGGCGGCGGCACATTCTATCCCGCTTTATGCCTTGACGGTCGATCATGGGCTTCGCTCCGAATCATCAGCCGAAGCGTTGCAAGTTGGTGGTATTTTATCCGGCTGGGCGGTTCCTCATGTGACGCTGTGTTGGGAAGGCGAAAAACCGCATTCCAGAATTCAGGAATTGGCGCGGGCGGCTCGCTATCGGTTGATCGGCGAATTTTGCCGCTCTAAAAACATTCGGTATTTATTTTTGGCGCACCATGCGGATGACCAGATGGAAACTTTTTTCTATCGTCTTGCCAAAGGAAGCGGGATTGATGGGTTGACGGGTATGTCTTTATGCCAAGAGTTTGAGGAAGAAGGGCTCACATTCGTTCGTCCTTTGCTTGGCGTGACCCACCATCGCTTGATTGCAACCTGCCGAGAAAGGCAAATCAAGTGGATCGAAGATCAGAGTAACGTTTCGCAACGTTTCGTAAGAGGAAGATTGCGGGGGGCGAGAGAAGTTTTAGAGCAAGAGGGATTGACGGTTCCGAGGATTCTCTCCGCCATGCGCCGCTTCGACAGAATTGTAAAATTTGCTGAACAAGTCTCTGAAACGGAATATAAAAATAATCTGATCGAGGAAGATGCGAAACGTATCGTAATGTCTCTGGGTGGATTAAAAACGCTTCCCGAAGAGGTTGTTTTGCGTATTTTCAAAAGGCTGATTTTAGAAATAGGGGGGAAAAAAACATACCCTCCGCGCCTTCAAGATATTGAGGCTCTGGTTTATCGGTTTTTGTCGGACCCTGAATTTAAGGGAGCAACAATCGGTGGGTGTATTTTTCGTCCCAATCAAAACCGAAACCATCTCACCATCCTTAAAGAAGACTGACTGCCTATAATAATGTTAGGGGGCTTGTTAAGTTTTCCGAGGTGTTTTACTTTTCCTCTATGAAGCCTGTTATTTTATCTAAAATCTGGTGGTTGTGGATTCCCCTGCTGATGGTTGTGGGGCAGTTGGCTATTGAGGTCGGGCTTTCCGAAGCGGAGAAAGAAGCGATTCTTGGGGAAGGGGGATTTCACGAAACGTTTCAAGCTATTATCACAGTTTCTGCTTTTGCCTTGGCCGTGCGTCTTTTTTTCGTGTTTCAAAATCAGCCGTGGCTAAAGCTCTGGGTGGCAATTGCCGCTATCGGGTCTTTATATGTCACGGGCGAGGAAATAAGCTGGGGGCAGCATTTGTTCAAATGGGGAACGCCAGAATCATGGGCGGTGGTGAACGACCAGAACGAAACCAATTTGCACAATACATCGGATTGGCTTGATCAAAAGCCTTTGATCCTTTTGGAAATCGGGGTTTTGGTTGGGGGAATTTTAATTCCGTTTCTTGAGAAAACCAGACCCCTTTGGCTTCCGGCGCGGTTTTCTCCTATCTATCCAACCTATCACCTCGTTCCGGTGTCGTTGATTGCGTTTGCTATGAAACTTGCCGATACCTACGGCGATCAGGTTCAATCTTCCTTGTTTTGGCGGACCAGTGAGATACTCGAAATATTTCTTTATTATTTCGTCTTTTTGTATCTTCTCATGCTGCGCCGCCGTTTTTCCTGATTTTGCTGTATTTGGCTTGTTTTTGGGAAATTCTTTTCCATCTTATGTCTGGTGTCCTTCCTGTGTTATCATGGACGGAGCAGTTGAAAACGGGTAGAGTAAATCTCACTTTTTACCAAATAGAGGATGTTCGCAGTGCAAGGTCTTAATCGCAACCTTTTATTTTGGCTGGCAATTGTTTTGACGCTGGCATTTTTGTTCAATGTGTTTCAGTCCTCCAAGGGCGGGGAAGGTGTTGGCAAGGTGGATAGTGTTGCCTATAGCGATTTCATGACGGCGGCCAAAACGGGAACCGTGTCGGATGTCGTTATCAAAGGGCAGGAATTAACGGGTCATTACGCAAATTCTGGGGGGGCATTTCGATCTTTGGTCCCTGTGGGCGAGAACATCGTTGAACGCTTGCAAGGGACCAGTGTCCGAATCAAGGCCGAACGTGATGAGGGCGATCAGGTCAGTTTGTTCGGGATTTTGCTGTCATGGTTTCCTATGCTGCTTTTGATTGGGGTGTGGATTTTCTTCATGCGCCAGCAAGGAAAAGGTGGCGGCGGTGTGATGGGATTTGGCAAGTCACGTGCGCGGCTGCTTACTGAAAAACAAGGGCGCGTGACCTTTGAAGATGTCGCGGGGATTGACGAAGCGAAGGAAGAACTCAAGGAAGTTGTCGAGTTCTTGAAAGACCCTCAAAAATTCCAGCGCTTGGGCGGAAAAATCCCCAAAGGGGCTTTATTGGTGGGACCCCCGGGAACAGGGAAAACTTTGGTGGCTCGCGCTGTGGCGGGGGAAGCCAATGTGCCGTTCTTTACAATTTCAGGCTCTGACTTTGTGGAAATGTTTGTTGGGGTTGGGGCGAGCCGTGTTCGCGATATGTTTGAACAAGGTAAAAAAAGTGCGCCGTGTATCATCTTTATTGACGAAATTGACGCAGTCGGTCGCCATCGGGGGGCGGGTTTAGGGGGCGGGAACGATGAACGCGAACAAACCCTCAACCAGCTTCTGGTGGAAATGGATGGGTTCGAAGCCAATGAAGGCGTGATTATCATTGCGGCAACCAACCGTCCCGATGTTCTGGATCCGGCGTTGCTTCGTCCCGGTCGGTTTGATCGTCAGGTGGTCATTCCCAACCCTGATGTGAAGGGTCGTGAGAAAATTCTCAAAGTTCACATGAAAAAAGTTCCACTGTCTTCTAATGTTGATCCTTCGGTGATTGCTCGTGGAACGCCCGGGTTTTCCGGTGCGGATCTGGCCAATCTGGTTAACGAAGCGGCCTTGCTTGCGGCGCGGCGTAACAAGCGTGTGGTTGGCATGGAAGATTTTGAAGAAGCCAAAGACAAAGTGATGATGGGAGCGGAGCGTCGTTCAATGGTCATGACGGACAACGAGAAAAAGCTAACAGCCTATCATGAGGCAGGCCATGCCATTGTTGCTTTGAGCGAACCTGAATCTGATCCGGTTCACAAGGCTACGATTGTGCCGCGTGGCCGCGCTTTGGGGATGGTTATGCGTCTTCCAGAAGGGGATCGTATTTCAATGTCCAAAGCCAAGCTTGAGGCGGACCTTGCTGTGGCGATGGGGGGACGGATTGCCGAAGAATTGATTTTCGGTCCAGAAAAAGTCACGACCGGTGCTTCAAGTGACATTCGCATGGCAACCGATATTGCCCGCCGGATGGTTACGGAATGGGGGATGAGCCAGAAATTGGGCCCGCTGCGTTATGCGGGGGATCAGGAAGAAGTTTTCCTTGGCCATTCCGTTTCGCAAACCAAAACAATGTCCGATGATACGGCCTCTATCGTAGATTCAGAAATCAGACGTATTGTCGAAGACGCCTATACGCGGGCTACCAAGACTTTGACGGATCGGATAGGGGATCTTCACAAATTGGCGAAGGCGTTGCTTGAATACGAAATGCTTTCTGGCGATGAAATCAAGACCTTGTTGCGTGGTGAGCCTATCTTGCGCGAGGACAAAGAAGACACTCCAGCTTCTTCGAAACCTGCGGTTCCTCGTGGGGGTGGGTTGGGAGATTTGCCTCAGGGGGCCTGATAAAAATAACAGGCCTTTTCTGTATCCCAAAAACCAGAACAGGTCTTGAGTAAACTCAAGACCTGCCTTTCTTCTGGGGGGGAGAAAGCTCGTATAATTTTGTTTAGGGTATCAAGTACACACCACGAGGTTTTAACCTCAAATTATTTTTAACTATAACCGACGTTTGCCCGTCTTTATTATGCCCGTCTTCTTGACTATCTATTGTCCGCTTCATGCGGCTCGATTTCTATGAATTGTTTTTTTTATAAGTTAAACTTGAGTTTATGTCAAGATTATTTTTTTAGGGGTCACTTAATTTTTTTGCGAGCGTTAAATTTAATCCTATGAAAAATGGACAAAAATGACGAAGTTCTTATGGAATCAAAGCGTTGACCCTCGGGAACCGCCGGCTCAAATTGAAATTGAACGGGGGGAGTGGGAAGACCCTTCTCGCGGAGGAAGAAGGGTTCCTTACAAAATTTATGCTCCTGTAGGGCAAGGGGGGGGGCGTTTTCCAGTCATTCTATGGTCTCATGGGCTGGGGGGGAGCCGCGAGGGGGCGGGGTTCATTTCCCGCTATATTGCGTCTCATGGCTATATTGTCGTGCATATTCAGCACGCGGGAACGGATAGTGAATTGTGGGAAGGGAAGCCAGGCCATCCGTGGGATGTTATTCGTCAAACCAAAATTCCGCGTAAGGCAACGTTGCAACGACTGCAAGATGTTCCCTTTGCCGTTGACCAACTTTATCATTTGGCGGAGGGGGCTTCTCCACTCGCTGCCAAAATGGATGTGTCGCGGCTTGGAATGTCGGGTCATTCCTTTGGGGCGATGACCACACAGGTTATGGCAGGACAACGGCGCGGCTATGGGGCATGGCAGTACTCGCTGCATGAAGAACGATTTCGTGCCGGATTGCTATATTCTCCTGTGCCGGTTCGCCAGAAAAGACATCATGGCCCTGCCGATTTTTACGGAGGGATTCAGATTCCGCTTTTGGTTATGACGGGAACAGATGACGATAGTCCGATTGAAAATTTTGGATACAGGGACCGTCTCGAAGTTTTTGAACATTCCGGCGGTCCTGAACAGCATTTGCTGATTCTTGATGGGGGGGATCACATGGTTTATAACGGAAGCCGTGGGAAGCTTGGTGAGAATCCGAAGCGGGAAATTCACGAGGAAATTATCAAAGTGTTGTCTCTTGCTTTCTGGGAAGCTTATTTGAAAGAGGATGAGTCTGCCAAGATCTGGCTTTCTGGCGAGGGTGTGCGGGCATTCCTCCGCGAAGAGGGAACCTATGTTTACAGGGTGTAGTTCTTGAAAAACCGCAATATTTTCCTTATGGGAGCCTATTTCTTTTTCAGGGATTTTCGCCCTTTTGCGGCACTGGCGGTTGTTTATTTCCAAACCGTGTCCGGGTCCTTTGCGGCGGCCATGTCGGTTTTTTCAGTTATCATGCTGTCATCTTTTTTATTTGAGCTTCCTACTGGAATTCTTTCTGACCGCATAGGGCGCAAAGCTACATTCTTATGTGGAACTTTGAGTTACGCGCTTTCAATTTTTCTTTTTGCCGTGGCCGAAGATACCGGAACCCTGATCCTTGGGGCAGCAATGGGAGGAATGGCCGAAGCTTTCATGAGCGGGAATAGCAATGCTCTTGTCTATGAAACCCTTGAACAGTCGGGGCGGAAAGAAGATTTCCGTGAGGCTTGGGGAAAAATGAGATCAATGGGACAGATTGCGCTGGGGCTGGCCTCTTTGCTTGGGGGCGGGTTGTTGTTTATGGATGTTTCCTTGCGGTCATTGGTATGGATGACCTTTGCCGCGCAGCTGATTTGTTTGGGAATTGGGTTCTTTTTGATCGAACCGCAACGACACAAAATAGAACACACCAACATCTATAGAAATCTTGGGGAAGCCATAAAACTTTTCAAAACCAATCCGCGCCTTCGTCTTGTGACGATTGCCAACGCGATTCAATTCGGGATCGGAGATGCCCAATACCGGTTTGCTCCGGCATTTTTCCAGACTGTTTGGGCTCCGTGGGTTGTGGCGAGTTTAAGTGTTATTCGGAATGTTTTTGGGGCCATCGGATATTGGGTTTCTGGTCGGGTTATCAAACGATACGGGGAACCTAAAGTGTTATTGGTTGGATCGGCGATGATTAGCTTTCTGGGAATTGTGGCGGTCCTTATGCAGAATGTCCTGTCTCCCTTTTTGATTTTTATCAACAACCTGTTCTATGGCTTGAACGATGTTGCCAAAGAACATTTACAACAGGAAGATTTTGATGCGCGTCAGCGTGCTACGATGAGCTCTCTTTCCCAGTTCATGGGGTCGAGCATTGCTGCGGTTTTTGCCTTTGGTTTGGGGATCGTCGCAGATATGAGCGGAATAGCCACGGCCTTGCTTGTTGCTATGGTGCTCAGGCTTCCGGTGGTCGGTATGTATTGGGTTTTATTTCGCAAAAAAATGGTGTGAAACGAGAATGTTATTCCGGAGGTTTCTTTTCTTGTGGACGCTCTAACGTCAAAATAATGCGGCGGTTTTGCGCTTGGTTCTCTAGAATGACCTTGCCGGAGGCATCACGATTGGGAAGTTTTGGCAGGGAGTCGGCATAGCCAGAAGCTTTGAGCCGCTGGGGAGAAAACCCTTTACCAATCAGGAAGCGAACAACGTTTGTGGCGCGGGCGGTTGAAAGTTCCCAGTTTGACGGATAACGGTCCGTTTTAATCGGCGCATCGTCTGTATGTCCTTCGACACTGATCTTGAAACTTTCATATTCCGGCTTGCCGAGCCGCTCGGCCAGCTCTGTTAAAATCTGTTTTCCTTCTCCCTTGAATTCTGCTGAACCGGATTCGTAAAAGTAGGAACTTTTCAGTTCAATCACAACCTTTCCGTCTTCGGTTTCCGTGACGTTCGCTACGGCCTTGAGTTCGGGGGAGGAGGTGATGACTTTTTCAATGTCTCCAACAATGGGCGCGTTGGGCCGCAGGACGAGGACATCATCTCCGGTTAAATAGGAGACCTTGGGAATCTCACCTTTTTGTCCAAATTCCTTGCGAATAGTTTCCGTAGCGGTTTTTATTCTTTCTTCTTGTGGCTTGGACATAGAGACAATAATAACGAAAAAACACAAAAGCAGCGTAATCAGATCGGCATAGGAAATCAGCCAACTGTCAACGTGTTGATCGTCATTCATCGGGTTTTCAGGTGGTAAGGCCATATTTCCGCTTTAAGGTTGCGCTGGTTTTATTAAGGTCATAATGGCTGGACGGATCAATATAACTGTTCAGGCGATCTTGAATGGCGTGCGGGTTTTTCTGCCCGAGGAGCATGGCGAGACCTTCGGCCATCAGATAATAGCGAACCCGAACACGGTCTTCCCGCAAGAGGAGTTTTTCTTGAGCGGGCAAATACAGCAAGCGGGCGGAGAGGAGGCCGTAAAGAGTGGCCAGCAAAGCGACCGAAAGCCCTGAGGCAACTTGTGAAACATCAGATTGTAACGAGCCGAGCATAACAATCATTCCAATTAAGGTTCCAACCATTCCGAATGCGGGGGACGAACTGGCCATGGTATGGAGAACCTTGGCCGGAAAAATATTCCGGCGGTAATTACTGTCGGCGGCGGTTTCGACCATTTTCTGAACTTCTTGTGGTTCATATCCGGTGACTGTCAATTCAAGCCCGTAGCGCAAGAGGGGGTCTTTGGAAATTTCTTCTTTTTCTCCAGCTTGTTCCAATCCTAAGAAACCCTTTGATTGAACGAGGTAAGCCCAGCCAATCACTTTTTCAAGAAAATTGCCGAGATCTTCTTGGGCGGAGTCGGGATCTGAGCCAATTTCACGCAGAGCTTTGAAGGCTTTTATGACCTCTTCCGATGGGTGGGACAGAAAAGCACACGCAACTGCGCCCCCGAACACAACGACAAAGCCTTGAAAATGGATAAAGGCAATATAATTCGACGTGCTCGCAACGATGGTGCCAACCGTTACCAGCAACGCAAAGATAATTCCAATCACAGGACCGCGTTTCATTGGGAAACTTCCAGAAAATGGGTGCAAAAACAGAAGGTTGTCGGCTAGGCGACCCGAACCTTCTTTTATTTTACCATAGGCAAACGATAAATGATAGAGATTAGACCTCTCGCAGAACCCGCTCTGGCGTGGCGGATGCAAGGAAAAACCACGCACAGGAAGGCAAGTGTACAAAGATGTACATACGTTCCGAGCATGGTTTTGACGATGCAGAAGGCTGCCAGAGTTAGGGTTAAGCAAGAGGTCTATTGACAGGAACAAGGCAGAAAGGTTAATACCTTGGCGGGTAGATGCGCCCGTAGCTCAGCTGGATAGAGCGTTGCCCTCCGAAGGCAAAGGTCGTGAGTTCGAATCTCGCCGGGCGCGCCATTTCCAAAAGAAATGGCTGCCCTGATTCTAAAAAGGAGTTCGAACAAAGTTCGAACGGGCGCGCCGTTTCTCTTTCTTCTCCGTTATATGTCATCACGTTGGCGCGGCCCGCAGGGACGCTGGCACAAACGGGATCCAGAATCTCGTGCAGCTTCGTTTCCCTTGTCGGGGGTGACCATTATCTAAATGACTCTGGGATCAGTTTACAGGGCTCTATTCCTTTTTCTCCGCGAATTGG
>JAGOQV010000010.1:5592-34732 GCA_018063145.1 Alphaproteobacteria bacterium | reverse complement strand
CGCATAGATACGCGTCCCTTGCTCAGGAGAAAACGAATTACCCCCGAATCCAGACGGCTTCGCAGTTCCCGAAAAAAGACCTCTCAATGACCCAAAAATAGACATAATACATTTTTATGCATTACGGCGGAAAAGTCCAGAAAAAAGACAGTTTTTTACAAAGTAGCCTAAAATCACGCTTCGCTTAGTTCTGGCTGTTCTTTATTCACCCGATTTGCCGTTCCCAAAATACTAGAGGGAAGCCCCAAATCCTCCTCCACAACCGGAGAGGTTGCCACGCTGCGGCTGCCGGCAGGTGGGGGAACATCAAAGGTTTCATATGGGTTGCTAGCACCTTGCTCAACGGGATCTTCGCCGAATTCTTCGATCCAGCTATTGATAATCCGTTGGTAGTGCTCGGCATACTGCAAATAGCTTTCGGCAAGAACGCGATCTCCGCTGGAATTCGCATCTTTGGCCAAAGCCGTATATTTTTCAACGATCTGGTGAGCAGTCCCCCGAATGCGAACATCGGGACCATTGCTGTCAAAAACACGGTTTTTGTTCTGGAACCCTCTGCGTTGTCCGCCTGCATTGACTCCGCCACCCCGATTATTGGTTGGATTACTGCGAATCCGGCGGGGCTGCTGCTGTTGTGTTCCGTGTCTCATGTGCTCTCCTGTATCCTGTTTCACTTGATTCGGTAAAACTCACCTCCAACATACCCCATTGTGGATAAGTTGAAAAGTCCCTTCCGATTCAAGGGCTATCGTCTGTAGTTTTTTGATCCATGCTCGGGGGCAACATCTTTTGTTTCCACGTTGTCCGCAACGAGCCTCCCGAATGTGGCTGAGTGCACCGAGACAATCAAGCGGGAGAATCAACTATTTTTTTAGTTATCCCCATAGGAGATTTCTACAACCCTTGGAATCCCTCTAAGATCAGGGACAACACGACTCAGATTCGCACCACAGGCTTTCACGAGTCGCAAGAGGTCTTCCCCCTGCCCTTGCCCTATTTCAAACAGCACCCGCCCATGCGGTTCCAAAAAGTTTTTAAGCCTTGGCAACAGATATTTATACGGATCAAGACCCTCTTCCCCCCCATCAAGAGCGAGAATCGGATCAAAGTTTCTGACATTTTCATCCAGATTCGGAATATCGGCTGATGGAATGTAGGGAGGATTCGAAACGATTAGATCAAATCGTCCCTCAACAGGAGAGAGCCAGTCTCCGCATAAAAAAGAGACTCTCTCTGCCACTCCAATTTTGTTGGCGTTATCCTGCGCGGTTAAACACGCCCCCGAGGCCTTATCAACCCCTACCCCGCAGGCCAACGGCCATTCATCAAGCAAGGTCAGTAAAATACACCCGCTTCCCGTTCCTAGATCGAGGATACGGCGAGGCGACGGACCTGACAGAGCTGTTTCAATCAAAATTTCAGTATCAGGACGTGGTTCAAGTGTATCAGAAGAGAGATAAAACCGATTCTTCCAAAAATCTCGGTATCCTAAAATTCGACCTAACGGCTCTCCCTGCAATCGTCTATCCACAATCTGAATCAACTTTTGCTCAATATCCGCTGGCAAAGATTGTACAGAGTCATAAAGAGCCGCGCCGGAAATTCCCGCAATATCCTCAAGCAAAATTTTCAGCTCAAGATCAGCCGTATCAATCCCACCAGCGCGAAGGCGATCTTTCAAAAAGCGAACAAACGTCATTCTCAAACCCTACACGCTTTAAGGACGATAATCAAAAATAGTCAGGGGCGAGGAAGGTTTATCGTTTGAGGCATCGGGAGATGCTCCAAATGCTGAAGAATGAAGCTGCTCGATAGACGATGTCATGACGGCCGCAAACTGAAATATTCCTTGCAACGTTTCTCCCCTCTCAGGAAACCCCTCTGTTAACTGTGGAGGAAGAGTTTTCAGCCTTACAAACACTGTTCCCAACGTCCGGAGAGCGTCCTCTTTTTGTTCCGCCGGAACCGCGAGAAGGAAAGAAACAATGCGCTGAGGCTCCGTCAATGCACGCAGCAAACCATTTCCAACTTCTGGGGTGTGAAGACAATTATCTCGGTTTTCTTCCTCCCCAATCTGCTGTATCAGCATGAGCAAAGGGTTAGATAGAGTAGAAAGATTCCGATAGAATAAGGCTGCGGCTGCCTGAAAAGCGTGATCGGTCCCAATAACACACAGCCCTTCAAATACTTGTTTGGTTATACTCTCCCCATATCTCTTTTGAGCAGACATTGACTGCAAAGACATCAAACCCGCAATAGCCACATCGATTTTTTCTTCTTCTTCCTGACGTTTATACCGTCCTCCCATGAAGACCATGAGCTGAACAGCTTCTGGAATAATATTTTCTGTGATTCCTGCGGGTGCCGCTTTACAGGTTTTCCAAAGTGCTTCAATTACAGCGTCATCTATCCTAGATACTAAAACTCCCATGACGCGACCGGCAAAAGCTGGATTATTGCTAGCCAATACCCCGAGACAACGGGTTGATTCCTGATCCCGAACTTCTGTAAGATGGATTATCTGGTCGATAAGTGTGGCACAGATATGGCTTGCATCATCGGAATAAGAAAAACCATAAGTCGGATCAAGTATGCTGGGGAAAAAACGCCGAAGGCAAGACCAGAGTCCTCCCGACTCTACCTCCTCTTCTTCTGGTTTTCCCGAAAACCCACTCATCCCACCACCTTGCCATAACAGAAACGAGTTATAGCATCAAATTAACATATTTGTCAAATATGTGGCGTGAAGAGGAAAATCTCAAGATTGAGAAAAAGCCCGAGCCCGAGCTTCTGCCGTTTTTGACGGGGCCCTCGCTTCTGCTAGGGCGTTCTCAAAGACCTGCATCAGGTCAATATCAGCACCTTTCACAATGTTATCAATGGAGCGGAAGACTCGGCCCAGCGAAAATTCCGTCCTAAAACCTTGCAAAGAAGGAACCAGTTTTTCAGGATCTGTTATCGCTTCCAAAAGCCGTTTCACCTGAACAGGTCCCTCCGGTGTTTTTAGAAGCCTTGTCTCAACAAATCGGCAAATAGGCTGTCCCAACAGTTCTGCATTTTTATAAAAAATCTCTGCGGCCACATTCAAAGCTTCATCTGTCCCCCACCGACAAAGGGAAGTAAAAGCGTGTTGGTACGCTTCTCCTAGCTCTCTTGGTGCGGCTCTACCACAAATATGCCTTAGGGCTTGCGGCACAGCAGCATCTCTTCTTGTTGCAATGGCCATTATAATATCGTGAGTCAATTCACTGCCGACGAGGTCAGAAAGGCTAGCAAGCTGCAACGTAGAAGATTCACTACTCAGCGCAGTAAGCTGACCAATTGCCCGACAGGGGCCTTGCGGAAAAATTGCCAAAGCCTGCGCGTAGGTCAGGCGGTCTTCTGACGTTTTCCCCATTTTCATGGCGAGCAATTTGCTCAGGGCAAGATCTTCTATTTTGCTAGAACCTTCCGTTCCTTTATGATCTTCGACAGTTTTTAGAATACGGGGGATGGACCCGAATGAATCGCATCTGTCGAGGTCATACTTAGCGCACCAGACCTTTATTGCCCCAAAAAATCCCATAAAAAAATCTCCGTCTTAAAAAACAACCTTTTTCATAGCATATTCGCAAAATATGTCAATTGTTTTTCTAAATATCAAGAAAAGCAAGCTTTTCCGCTTGTTCTTCCGTCACGAGACCATCAATCACTTCATCCAACCCCCGCCCCGCCAAAACTTCGTGGATTTTATAGAGGGTGAGGTTAATGCGGTGATCGGTCACGCGCCCTTGCGGGAAGTTATATGTCCGGATTCGTTCTGAACGGTCCCCGCTTCCAACTTGAGATTTGCGGTCTGCGGCCTGCTCCTGATCTATTCTTTGCCGCTGCATATCGTAAAGGCGAGATTTGAGAATTCTTAAAGCCTTAGCGCGGTTCTTAATCTGGGATCGTTCATCTTGCATGGCCACGACAATACCAGTTGGAAGGTGGGTAATCCTCACCGCCGAGTCCGTGGTGTTAACCGATTGTCCCCCTGCCCCGCTGGAACGAAAAACATCAATTTTCAAGTCATTTTCATTGATAGTCATATCCACGTCTTCGGCTTCAGGCAACACAGCAACCGTAGCCGCCGATGTATGGATTCGCCCTGAACTCTCTGTTTCCGGCACGCGCTGGACGCGGTGAACGCCGGATTCGTATTTAAGGCGAGAGAAAACATCGTGACCAGAAACATCAACGATGACTTCCTTGAAGCCTCCCAAGTCATTTTCAGCGGCGGAAACGACTTCAAACCTCCACCCTCTTTCTGCAGCGTACCCCTTGTACATATTGAAAAGGTCTGCTGCGAACAGAGCGGCTTCATCACCACCAGTTCCTGCACGAATTTCAAGAATAGCATTCTTGGAATCGTCCGTGTCCTTGGGAATCAGAACCAGTTTAATCTGGCGTTCCAGCTCAGGAATCCGGCCATTGAGATCATAAAGTTCGTCTTTTGCCATTTCCCCCATGTCGGGATCGTGAATCATAGATTGTAAATCATCACGGTCTTTGAGCGATTTTTTATAGGTCCGGATAGCCTCAACTACCGGACCCAAATCGGAATATTCCTTCATCATTTTCACGAAAGAATCCCCCGTGGCCTTTCCTTCAGCCATAAGAGCAGTCAGCTCTTCATATCGCCCTTCAATTGGAGCAAGTTTTTTTAAGAGATCCGACATAAAAAGTTACTCCGCAGCTTCGGTTGAATGGGGGGTGGGATGTTCGGTTTGTTTTATCTGTGCTGCTTTTTCTTCAACCAGCTGGACCAAATGCGCCACAATAGAGCGATCTCCCTCCATCAGGCGGTGAGCCATTTGTCCACCCAAGTAAATTTGGTGAGTGCCTTTCCCGCCGCCCGTCAAGCCAATATCAGTCATCAACGCTTCCCCGGGACCATTCACAACACACCCAATGACCGAGACAGTCATAGGAGTTGTAATGTGTTCCAAACTTCTTTCCAATTCTTCAACCACTTTAATGACATCGAATTGTTGGCGGGCACAAGACGGGCAGGCAATCACATTGACCCCGCGATGACGCAAGCCAAGGGATTTGAGAATATCAAAACCAACCTTGACTTCCTCAACCGGATCAGCCGAGAGCGAAACGCGAATGGTATCGCCAATCCCTGCCCATAGAAGATTTCCCATACCGATTGCGGATTTAACAGTTCCGGTGCGCAGTCCTCCGGCTTCGGTAATTCCCAGATGCAGCGGATAATCACAAAGTTCGGCAAGCTGCATATAAGCAGCAACACACAGGAAAACGTCAGAGGCTTTGCATGAAATTTTGAAATTGTAAAAATCGTGATCTTCTAGAATCTTGATATGACGCTGGGCACTTTCAACCATCGCATCGGGACAAGGCTCACCATATTTTTCTAACAAATCACGTTCTAATGAACCTGCATTGACACCGATACGGATTGAACAATTATAGTCCTTGGCAGCTTTTATCACATCCCGTACGCGGTCCTCTGATCCGATATTTCCCGGGTTGATGCGCAAACACGCCGCCCCATTTTCAGCCGCTTCAATGGCCCTCTTATAATGGAAGTGAATATCCGCCACGATAGGAACCGTTACAGCAGGAACAATTTTCTTGAGTGCCGCAGAAGATTCTTCGTCTGGACAAGAAACACGGGCAATATCAACGCCAGCTTTCTCCATCGCCCTGATCTGAGCAACCGTTCCCTCAACATCATAGGTCACGGTATTGGTCATGGATTGAACGGTAATCGGAGAGTCTCCTCCCACGGGAACATTCCCCACCCAGATTTTCCGGCTGGGGCGGCGATGAATGCTCCGCCAAGGGCGTAAGGATGTATGGTCTTTATCTTGTGACATAACGCCTCTTACATGGACTTTTTAGGCGCAATTTTCAATGATTGTTTGGCAAGAATCTCTTTTAAGCTCTGAACATCCAAAGATAAGTTACGGATAACCTTACCCTCTTTGCCAAAAAAGGGAAGAGTTTCGCCCTCCACAACGATCTGTAACCCACCAGCATTGCCAAGCGTCATGACCAAACCAGCTTGGTCACTTGGAACCCAGTATTCTTCCCCAACGTTCAGGACTCTGGAAAAAACAGGGGTTTTCTGAGCATCGCGTATCTCAAGCCAGACGTTTTGGACCGCTTTAAGAACAATCGGATGAACCGGCTCTGCAGGAGGAGAAACCGCAACCTCCTCAGCAGTAGCCCCCTCTCCACCTAGGATAGGCGCTTTTTCAGGCTCGGTCACATGGGGCGGAGCAGTCAAACGGGCAGTGAGGGCCGTAGGCACTGCCGGAATATCCAGATTTTTATCCGGCTCATCCCCTCGCCCCAAAAGAAAATTCAAGATCAACAAGGCCCCGATAAAAAGAGCCACAAAGAGGAGAACCACGCGGCGATCAGGCAAGGGGAGGTCCTCTTCTTCGACCGCAATCACCAAAGGCTTGGGCGCAACGTGCTTGCCAGATTGCTGCTTGAGCAGCAAAACCATCTTTTCTCCGTCAAGGCCCAAATATTCAGAATAGGTGCGGATAAAGCCAAACACATAAACCCGCCCGGGCAAAGACTCCCATCGCCCGTCTTCCATTGCTTGGATTTGGCTGGCGCGAATACAGACTCCTTGTTCAACCTGTTCAAGGGAATATCCCGCTTTAACACGAGACCGCCGCAAAATCTCTCCTACACTCAAAGTCGTCTCGAAGCCTGGCAACAAATCAGTTTCCGGCTCAAGATGGTTGTCTGGTGTGGCTTTGGCGAACATAAAAACCCCGAGCACCTGTTCTTAAGAAGAAGATGGAGAATCAGATTCAAGGTCAAAGGCCGTGTGCAAAGCGCGAACGGCCAATTCAACGTAGTCTTCCTTGATAAGCACAGAAATTTTGATTTCCGAAGACCCAATCGCCAGAATGTTAATTCCCTTATCGGCCAGAGTCTGGAACATTGTCTTGGCCACCCCGACATGACTATTCATCCCAATTCCGATCACCGAAACTTTGGCCACTTGTCCATCAGTTCTGATTTCAGCGTCTTTCAAAAGAGGCGTTTTTTTGAGAGCTTCTTCTGCGGTAAACAATTCAGATCTTGCCACGGTAAAGGTCATATCTGTGGTTTTGCCATCGGGGGAGACGTTCTGGACAATCATGTCCACATTGACTCCCTCCTCGGCCAAGTGGGAAAAAATAGAAGCCGCAACCCCGGGCATATCGGGAACAGAAAGAATAACCACTTTGGCTTCATTACGGCTAAATGCCACACCATTTACGATTTGTTTTTCCAAGATATTCTCCTCTCCGGTGACCAAGGTTCCGGAATAGTCACTTCCAATTTCCTCGTTGAAACTTGATAAAACCTGTACGGGAACCTTCCACGCCATCGCCAGTTCGACTGAACGCGGGTGAAGAACTTTTGCTCCCAAAGCCGCCATTTCCAGCATTTCCTCATAGGAAATAGTGGGGAGTTTACGGGCAGACGACACAATACGAGGGTCAGTAGTATAGACCCCATCCACATCGGTATAAATATCACAACGATCAGCCTTCAAGGCAGCGGCAAGCGCAACAGCCGTTGTATCCGACCCTCCACGTCCCAGAGTCGCAATCCGGCCGTTTTCGCTCACACCCTGAAATCCCGCAACTACTGGAATGATCCCTGCAATCAGTTGGGATTCGAGATGCTCTGGTGGCAAATCAATAATCCGCGCATGGCCAAAATGTTCATCACAAATCAAAGGAACCTGCCACCCCATCCATGATCTGGATTGTAACCCAAGTTTTTGAAGAGCTATAGCCATCAGGCCTGCGGTAATCTGTTCTCCGCTGGCAATCACAGCGTCGCGTTCTTTGGTATCGGCAAGCGGATTGATTTGCCCGCAATAGCCAATAAGACGGTTGGTCACTCCCGACATAGCCGAAACCACCACAACAACCTGATGCCCCAAACGCACCTCAGCCGCCACCTTTAGGGAGGCCAGCTCTATACGCTGCGGGTCAGCGACGGACGTACCGCCGAATTTTACAACAAGACGTGCCACGAATTAAGATTCCTAGAAAAACAGGGTAATTTAGCGAAATTGTCTTGGAAAGACTATAGAAATTCGTTTTATTTCGCCCTATTCTGCCAAGCATGAAAACAAACACCAAAGATGATAGCCAAATTGCTCATTTTGCCAGAACCTCAGAGGACTGGTGGACGCAGGATGGGCCTTTTGCCCCCTTGCACAAGCTCAATCCCTGCCGAATCGGGTTTCTCAGGGAACAGATAGACTCCCATTTTGGTCTAGCACGCGAATCGCGAACGCCCATGAAAGGGCTTTCAATTGTTGATATTGGCTGTGGCGGCGGGCTGGTTTGCGAACCTCTCTCTCGCCTTGGAGCCAAGGTAACAGGGGTTGATGCCGATGAGCAGGCCATCTGCGTTGCGGCGCAGCATAGCGCGAATCAAGGCCTCGACATTACCTATATGGCGGGCGCAGCGGAAGATCTGGTTGCAGCCAAAAAAACTTATGATGTGGTTCTGGCCCTTGAAATTGTTGAACACGTTGCCGATGTTGAGGGCTTTACGAAACTGTGTGCCAGTCTTTTGAAGCCCGGGGGCCTTTTAATTCTCTCAACCTTAAACCGCACGTGGAAATCATACGCACTTGGTATTGTCGTGGCAGAAAGAATTATACGCTGGGTCCCTGCCGGAACCCATGAATGGCAAAGATTTTTGAAGCCTTCGGAACTGGCTAAGCTTGTGCGGGCCAGTGGTCTTGAGTTACAAGATGTGCGGGGGATGGTTTACAATCCTCTCAAAAAGTGCTTTTCACTTTCCCCTTCGGATTTAGACGTCAATTATTTTCTTGTTGCAAAAAAACCTTAGCCTAACCCTTCTGTGCGGAGACAATTTGGTATGAAAATTCTGGTTCCAGTTAAACGAGTTGTTGATTACAACGTGAAAATTCGTGTTAAAGCCGACCATTCAGGGGTTGAGCTAACCAACGTTAAAATGTCCATGAATCCCTTTGATGAAATAGCCATCGAAGAAGCTGTTCGCCTAAAAGAAAAAGGAATTGCCAAGGAAGTTGTCGTGGTCACAGTTGGTCCGGCGACAGCTCAAGACGTTCTGAGAACCGCAATGGCCGTTGGCGCGGATCGCGGTATTCTGGTTCAAACCGATTTGCCGATTGATCTGGGTGGGGTTGAACCGCTCGGTGTTGCCAAAGCTCTCAAAAAACTGGTTGAAGAAGAATCCCCTGCCCTTGTCATCATGGGCAAACAGTCTATCGATGATGACAGCAATCAAACTGGACAAATTCTTGCAGCACTTTTGGGGTGGCCACAGGCAACCTTTGCCTCGAAGATCGAGATTGATTCTAGCGATAAATCCGCTCAGGTCACGCGGGAAATAGATGGGGGTCTGGAAACAGTAGATGTTCAACTGCCCGCTATTGTCACCGTTGACCTGCGGATGAATGAACCTCGCTATGCCTCTTTGCCAAACATTATGAAAGCCAAGCAGAAACCGCTTGCCGTGCGCAGCGCAGCCGATATTGGGGTTGACCTTTCGCCACGGGTAACGCTGCTTGAGGTTGTCGAACCTCCCAAGCGTCAAGGGGGAGGCAAGGTTGCCTCGGTTGATGAACTGATCTCGAAACTAAAAACAGAAGCCAAAGTCATTTAAGGGAATATCATTATGCCTGTTCTTGTGATTGCCGAACACGACCATCAAACTTTGAAACCTGTAACACTGAATGTTATCACCGCAGCCGCTCAGCTCGGGGGGGATGTTCATGTACTGGTAGCAGGAACGCAGTGCGCTGCCGTTGCAGCCGCCTCCGCTTCGGTTGTTGGCGTTAAAAAAGTTTTGCACGCCGACCATGCGGGATTTTCTCACTTCTTTGCTGAAGCCCTTGCGGGCCTTTTGCAAGGCTTGGCTCCCGCCTATTCCCATCTTCTGGCTCCAGCAACGGCTTTTGGAAAAAATGTCCTACCACGAGTTGCGGGATTGCTGGATGTATCGCAAATTTCAGATGTCACAGCCATCCTTGATGCATCAACCTTCCTGCGTCCAGTTTATGCAGGAAATGCGATTGCAAAAGTTCGCTCTAACGATACGATCAAGCTCTTGACCGTACGGGGAACGGCTTTTGAACCCGCTGCTGCTTCTAGTAACAATGCTCCCATCGAACAGGTTGCTGGTGGAGCCGAAACACTCCAAGTTCAGTTTGTTTCCAGTGAAATGACCAAATCAGAACGGCCAGAACTCACCACAGCACGGGTGGTTGTATCAGGAGGGCGTGGCATGGGATCTGCCGAAAATTTTGCCCTGCTCGAAGCCTTGGCCGATCGGCTCGGTGGTGCGGTTGGGGCCTCGCGGGCCGCAGTCGATGCAGGCTATGCCGCAAATGATTCCCAAGTCGGACAAACTGGAAAAATTGTTGCTCCTGATCTTTATATTGCCGCTGGCATTTCGGGAGCAATTCAACATTTGGCCGGCATGAAAGATTCAAAAATCATTGTCGCAATCAACAAAGACCCCGAAGCCCCGATCTTTCAAGTTGCCGATTATGGGTTGGTGGCAGATTTGTTTGAAGCTGTACCAGAGTTGACAAAAAAACTTTAGAAATCTTCGTCTTCTTGAAGGGCTTTCAACGAAAAAGCCCTTCCTGCCGGAACCTTTTCGAAGACTGCGCCAGTTGTGTTGGCTCCATCGAGTTTTGTTCCTTCAAGACTCGCCCCTGTGAAATCCGCTTCGCGCAGGTCGGCCCCTGTGAAATCTGCATAGGACAAATCGGCCTCTTGAAAGATAACGCCTTTGAGATTGGCCGAGCGTAAATCGGCATAGCGAAGTTCTGCACCAGTTAGGTCGCTCGGTGAAAATCGGTTGCCGCTTGCGCTGGAAAACATCAGTGGCGCAAAATTGGCTCTTTGCAAATGAGCATGGGAGAGCTTGGAATGAGAAAGATTGGACCCACGAAAATCAGCTTCTTCAAGATCGCATCGCCTAAAATCTGAAAACTCTAAATGTGAGCTTTGCATCTGAACTTGAAACAAATTCATACCAAAGAATTTGGCGCGGCGAGCCTTTATGGCCGTTAATCTTTCGCGTTTGAGTGAACCCAGCTCCCGCATATCGTAATCGCTCAAATCCAATTGCTTGCCGGAAACTCCAGCTGATTCAACCCACTTTTGATGTTGTTCAATCAGTTTGAAGAGCGGGACTTCCATCTCGCTAACAGAACGCCCAATGTTTCCATCGGTAATCGCACCAGAAAGATCAAAGCCTTTATCCTTAATTCCATCAAGATTGACGCCCGTTAAGATCGCATTGTTCAGATTGGCTCCAGAGAGCTGAACCCCCATCAAATCCGCTCCGGAAAGGTCCGCGCCAACCAGTCTGGCTCCGCGTAAATCCGCTTGCTGAATATTGACTTGAGCAAGAATTGCATCAGAAAAATCGGCATGATTGGCCATAGTTCCAACAAGACGTGCGCCGGAAAGGTCTGCCCCTCTAAAATTGACCGACTGGGGAGCCTGATATTTTCCGTTGGTAGCCAAAGCCCCGCCGCGCAGATCCGCTTTTTCAAGATCCGCTCCAACCAATTGCGCACTCTCAATTCGAGCCCCACGCAAATCCGCACGAACAAAATTGGTATTGTTCAAATTTGAAAAACTCAAATCACACGCATACAAACAGGCTTCCTGAAAATTGGAATTGGAAAGATTCATATCGCGCATGGTGCAACCGGAAAAGTCAGATTGGCGAAGATCTTTCCTTGCAAGATCCAATCCGGTTAGATCAACTTGTTTAAGAACAGCCCGCCGCCCACCAATCCGCCCTTCCAGAAAACGCTCATGGAGACTGACCAGCGCATCAAGCTGGTTTTGGCTAAAACTCTCAAATTCGTCAGAATCGGTAGGGTCCGTCATAACAACGACAATCGCATAAAAAAGTTAAGGTTTCTTAGGTTTCTTAGAAACGGGGAGAGTATTAAGAAAATCAAAAAAGGCGAGAGCTGTTTTGGAAGACCAGTCCGCATCGCCAATGAATTGGTAAAGAACCTGCCCCTCTTTTCCAATGACATAAGATGTCGGCAACCCTTTTGTCTTTAGAATTTTTTTCATCGATTCTGTTTTATCGAAATAAACCGGAAAATTGTCAGGAAGTCCTTGCTCCACCAGAAAAGTTTTCAGATCGGCCTCATCTTTTTTGGTATCGATAGAAACTGTTACGATGTTGAGGCGGGGCCGCAAAGACCGAAGCTTTTGTAGAGTTGGAAGCTCCGTCACACAAGGCCCGCACCATGAGGCCCAATAGTTAATGACTGTAATTTTTCCTCGCAATTTATCGAGGTTAAGTTCCTTTTCGGAAAGGTCGGTCAAAGTTCCTTCCGGCATAAATAAATTATCTGGTCTTATATTCTGTGAAGCCACGAACTCTGCTTGAAACGCGCCGATCCGCCGATCTTGGGCCGAGAAAGTTTCAGCCCCCGCCCCCAAAGAGCCAAATAAGGTAAGCAAAATAACAAGCAAAGGCATAGCGGCGAGTTTTTTCATGATCTTTTCCTAACAAACGAAACATGGTATTACGAACCCATGAAAACGTCAGCTCTTTTTCTTTTTTCTGTACTTTTGTGTGTTGCGCTGAGTTTGACCAGCTGCGGCGTCAAACCCAAACACCTCGAATCTCCAAGCGAGGGTTCAGGGACGTTCCCGCGCACCTATCCGTCTGGCAACTCCCGCTAATTCTCTTTTTTTGCTTCCTCTTCGTCTATCAAAGGCGGGAGACTGAGTTTGATGTGCGTGGCTTTTTTCTGAGCATCGGGCGTGACATCTACATCAAAGTAAATCTGCACACTGTCTTCACCTTTGAGAGTTTTCTGCGCCATTTCAATTTCTTTCTCGAGAAGAACTTGTCCCTGCTCATCTAGAAATTTCACCTGAAAAGGACGCAACTGGGCCTCAGTTGCAAGAAGGTTAATCAAGGTCCCAGAAATGCGAATTTTACCCCCATCGCCTTCTGCTGCACGGAGTCTATCAAAAACCAATTTTTCTTTTTCTAGCAACTCAACGGGAAAACCTGCAGCACTGTAAACAGGAGCTACAACAGGCAGGTGCTCGGCAATTGGTTGACGAATCGGCTCTAGCACGAGCACAAAGAGCAGAACCATGAAACACGCAAGAGCAACCATACCCCCCGCGATTTTCTGGGCAATCGTGGGGTCTAAATTGGCAAGTTTTTTATAAACTTTCGAATCTCTAAGCTTGGCAAATGACCCTTCAAGAAAAATGCGGAGTTTCGAAGGTCCTTGAGAAACTGGTGGAGGAGGAGCCGTCTGCGGAGAAGGGTTCCACGCAGATGTTTCACCAAAATCAATATCTACTGTCTCTGACTTCACTCTTTTGATGAGATCATCAAGGCTATCTTTTTCAGATTGCTGATGCCACTCGGTTTTGCACTTGGCACAACGAACAGGCCTGCCAGCGTCCCCTATGGTATCGCTTGCAATCAAGTAGCGGGCAGAACAGGATGGACAAGTGAGAATCATACCGGCATAAAGTAGGGTGTGTGGGTCTCAAGGATACTATCACTGTTATACGGCCCTGACGCGCTTTCGGCAAGTCGGGCCATAAGGCAAAATGTAAGAACATGATAAGATTTGAACATATAGGGCTGCGTTATGGAATCGGTCCGGAGGTCTTAAGCGATATAAACTTCGCTTTAGAGCCCGGGTCCTTTCATTTCCTGTGCGGTGCGAGCGGAGCGGGAAAAACCTCGCTCATGTCGCTGTTATACCTCGGACGCCGCCCCACGCGGGGACTGATCCATATGTTTGGCCAAAACATTAACGAACAAGACCGCTATCAACTGACAGCCCTCCGTCAAAGAATCGGCGTTGTTTTTCAAGATTTCCGGTTACTGAATCACCTCTCGGCGTTCGATAACGTGGCTTTGCCACTGCGTATTTCGGGACGGCCCGAAAACGAGATTCGCTCCCATGTTGAAGAATTGCTCAACTGGGTTGATTTGGGAGATTGTATGCATCGCCTGCCTGCCACGCTTTCGGGAGGACAACAACAGCGGATTGCGGTTGCGCGGGCGGTTGTATCCCACCCCCGTCTTCTTTTGGCGGATGAGCCAACAGGAAATCTGGACGAAGAAATAGGAATGAAACTGATGCACCTGTTCGAGCAACTCAACCGAATGGGAACAACGATTGTTATTGCCACGCACTCGCTGCAAATTCTTGAAAAATTTAATCACCCACGACTTATTTTAGAAAAAGGACAACTTCACGTCTTTTCTCCTCAGCTCAAACACGGAGCAGCAGAATGAACGCGGATTCTTTGAAAATTTTCTACCTGCCGAATGCCAAAAAACGCTTTGACCTTCCCTTGCAGATGCGCATGGGGACCGAGTTTCTGGTCCTCCTAATTGCCTTGATGACCCTTTTGTCCATGCTTTCAGCGGCGGCAGGTTTTGCCCTTGATACCATGTCTAACAAGTGGACCTCCGGTCTTGAAACCAACCTGAGCATAGAAATTCAGCAAGGCGAGACGAGCAAAGATCAACGACTCAAAATCGTTGATGGCCTCAAAAAACTGGAAGGGGTCTCATCGGTTAAGCTGCTCGGGGCTGAAGATATGCAGGCACTACTCGGCCCGTGGCTTGGAGATGTAACCACCGCCCTTGATGACTTGCCTTTGCCAACTTTAATCACGGTGGAAATAACTCAACGCAGCAACGATGTCTTGGGTCGCATTGGACGCCTTGTTCATGAAATAGCCCCCAAAGCCAAAATTGATTCGCATGAGGCTTGGCTCGGGGACCTCCTCAAACTGACACGGAGCCTTAAGTTTGCAGCCTTGGTTATTATGACCATGATTATAGTTGTTACCGCAATTGTCGTAGGGGGAGCTGTCCGTTCGCGAATGGCTATTCACCAAAAAGATTTGGAACTCCTCCACGTCATGGGCGCAACAGATAAATACATAACCAATCAGTTCATGGGATATATTCTCTGGCTCGCTGGGAAAGGCTCTCTTTTCGGGATAGGAGTTGGAGCTATTATTCTTTCCTTCTTCCAAATCTTGGCCTGGAAAGCTCCAGAAACGGTTCCCACCTTAACGATTTCTCCCGCGCAATGGGCCCAGCTCTTGTTGGTTCCAGCTCTAATTCTTGGGGTTAGTCTTGTCGCAGCTCGCAGGACAGCCTTGCAGGTCCTAGAGGAAATGCCGTAATCTCTCCCGTGTCATGAAACATTTTCTAGGCCGCTTTGTGTTGACAATTTTGTTGTCAATCTTGATCCCGTTCCTGTTCTGGGCAGCGGGCTATGCGGTGTTTGCCTTTAGTGTTTATTCTATGCAAGAACCAGACCTTCTCAGCAAAGCCGACGGGGCCATTGTTCTGACGGGAGGAACCAACCGTGTTGAAAAAGGCTTAGACCTTCTTCGGCAGGGACGGACCGCCAACTTGCTCATCAGCGGAGCGCACAAAGACGTTCGCATGATTGATTTGAAACCCTACTGGAAATCGGAGGCCCCTCTCCCCGCAGATCAAATTACTTTGGGGCACGAGGCAGGAAATACGATAGAAAACGCCTTCGAAGCACAAAAATGGATTGCAGAAAAGAAAGTAACGTCGGTATATCTCATGACTGGGACGTATCATATGCCCCGCGCTTTGCTGGAATTTCACCATGTTTTGCCAGATGTCGAATTTATGCCTTACCCTGTTCAGCCAGAGCATTTTTCAACTGAAGACCGACGCTTCTGGATGGTCAACTTTATCGAATATAACAAACTGTTAGTAGCTGTTTTCCGTGTGGTTTTGTTTCCCAAGGAAACATCTTCTATTCCCGAGGTTCTTCAATGATGACATTTCTCCGCCAGATTTTTTTTAATATAGCTTTTTATGGCTATACGGTTTTGACCTGCATTCTTTACACACCTTTGCTTTGGCTCCCTCGCCCGTATTTTCTTAAGCTTCTTCAGTTCTATTTCGAAACAGTTCACCAGATTGAAAAAGTGGTTTTGGGGCTCGATTTTGTGGTGAGGGGAGCTGAAAACATTCCCAAAGAAGGACCATTTCTCGTGGGAGCCAAGCACCATTCGGCTTACGAAACAATGAAACTTCACCTTCTCTTCAAAGATCCGGCAATTATCATGAAAAAGGAACTGATGCAGATTCCCTTGTGGGGGTGGCACGCGCAAAAGGCCCGCATGATTGGGATTGACCGTTCCTCCCGAGAAGTAGCTCTGACCTCTCTTGTGGATGGAGCCAAACGGATTCAGAGTGAGGGGCGCCCTCTTGTCATCTTCCCCCAAGGAACTCGCGTTGCGATTGATGAAAGTGTTAGCAAGCGACCTTACAAAGGCGGCATTGCTCGTATGTACGAGGCCACACACCAAGTGGTTTTGCCTTTGGCAATGAACAGCGGATTGTACTGGAAACGCAATGCATTCTTCAAAAAACCAGGGACGGTCATTTTCGAAATCTTTCCGCCTATTCCCGCAGGACTTCCGCCTAACGACATGATGCGCCAACTCCAAGATACGGTTGAAAATGCTTCGGCCCGCTTAGTGGCCGAGGCCCAAGCTGCAGGAGGGAAAGAATGAAAAGACTTCTTTCAACTTTTTTGTTTTCGCTCTCTGGCATTATTGTTCTGCTGTTCTTCCTATACTCGCTGATGTGGTATCTGGTGGCAAAACAGACCCAGAAACAAATTGATGCACTTTGGCAAAATGCGGCAAATTCCGGTGTGCAAATTTCAGGCGAGAAGCCAATAGTAGGGGGGTATCCCTCTCCGCCGACAATTCATTTCGAAGGAAAAATTCTCGATAGCCAAGGTATTGAATGGACAATTCCGTCTTTCGAACTTCTCGGCTTTTTTGTCCCCGGGCAGGTTCTTTATGCCGAACTTCCCAAAGGTGCCACAATTTCCGGCGAAGACCTTCCCGAAAAAAAGATCAATATTACTGCCGCTGCGCTAAGGGTAAGATTGCCGGAAGATTTGCCCATGTCGCTACGCGAAGAGTCTATTAAAGAATGGCAAAAAAATAATGGGAGCATTGCGATTGAATGGATTTCGCTTGTCGCTCCCCCGCTTGGTTTTGATGGAAACGGAACAATCGGGCTGGACGAGAAATTGCAAATCAGCGCGGATATCCCTCTCCAAATCAAAGGTGTTGATGTTCTGATAGCTAATTTGACCGAAAGAAAAATTATCACTGGGAAAGAAGCTTTGATGGTCCAAGGCCTTGCTCAAGTTCTGAACGAGAAAGACCCCGAAACCGGAGAGCCTATCATGAATGCTAATTTGAGCATTCAGAAACGCGGGGTTTTCATTGGCCCGATGCGCATTGCCACGCTACAGCAAATTGTCTGGCCGTGGGAAAAGGCCGCACAATCTAGCCCCTCCCCCTAAACTGGGTTGCGGGAGGTCGGAACTGGATTTTGCCGAAGTTTAACAGGCCCTCGCACAATCATTTTTGAGACCACCGGAACTTGAGTTCCTGCATAAAGCTGTTTGCTTGCCTCAATGATATGAAGTCCCCCAAGGCCATGCATGACATAGGGCAAAAACCGTTCAAATCCGTTCGCAGCTTTTTGAACCAATCGCCACCGAAGCGGCGGAACATAAAGCGCAGAGCGAGAGCGTTCAAAAGTGAATTGGCAATCCCGCAGCAACCAACGCAGTTGGTCTATTGAATAGGGCGTACCTTGTCCGTAAGGTGACCAATCGGAGCGGGCCCATAATCCCATGCGGTTGGGAGTAACAATCAAAACGCGGCCATTGCTTTTGAGAACCCGCCAAACTTCCTGCAAATTGGAATGAAACAACTCGGCATACTCTAGGGAATGGATCAAAAGAACCCGATCAACCGAATTGGTTTCAAGCGGCAACTCGGACTCCTCGGCAAGCACCGTTAGGTTTTTTTGTTCAAGCGGCCAGTGACACGCACCGCGACGAGCCGGGTTGATCGCAATACACCGTTCCGCCTCGTTCAAGAATGGGGTTAGATAGGGTTGGGCATATCCAATCCCAACTACGCGCAGCCCTGTCAAATTCGGCCACCATGCGCGAATATGGCCCGAAACAAGCGTTTTAACCACTTGCCCACTCGGGGAATTGTAAAAGTCCTTAAAGTCGTAAACCGAACTAAACATGATGGGGAGTATATCCCGATTAGAGAGAAGCTTCCAGTTGCGAAATCAACGGCTTGTCGGCTTCGGGCATAGCAAGGCCGTAAAGATCAGAAACCTTCATCCAGCGGAGATTTTGTCGTTCCAAAGATTGAGGCTCCCCCTTCCAAACCCGAATAGCATAAAGAGGCATCAAAAGATGAAACTCTGGATAGTAGCTATGCGAAGCAAACCCGACTGGTGTCATGCAACATGGTCGCGTTATCAAACCCAATTCTTCTTCCAATTCGCGCATGAGGGCATATTCGGGGATTTCCCCAGTTTTGACTTTTCCACCAGGAAACTCCCAAAGTCCGGCCATGGATTTTCCTTCGGGACGCTGAGCCACCAGCACATTATTCTTGCGGTCCAGAATGGCTGCAGCCACCACCCATAAAACTGGCAAAGTCGGCATATCCGGCGGCGGAGCTGCCAAAGCTTCCGCGCAGCTTAGAAATTTAGCCATTCAACCCTCCTGAATTCTCTTTTGTGATACTCCGTTGTCATCCCGTTGGCGCGTCCAATTAGGACGCTGGCACGAACGGGATCCGGATCCTTGTGCAGCTTCGCTGCACACCTAGCACCAGATCCCCGATCTGCGGTCAGCATCGCTTCCCTTGTCGGGGATGACTGTTGTCTAAAATTTTAGGATCAGCCATAACACAAAACATCTCCCCATTGGGGAGATGTTTCTGATTTTTGTTACATGCCCGAAAACACTTACTTCTTTTCAGCATCGGTGTTAGGAACTTCTTTTTTCTCAACGGGTTTGCCGTTAAAATCAAAAGTTTCAACCGTTGCTTTTTTTCTCCACCCTTCAACAAGGCTGTTAAGCAGATCACGGCGCACTTGTGCTTCGAGTTGAGGCTTGACGTCCTCAAATTTCGGAGCAGGACGATCCCGCCTGTCTTCAACTTGGATTACATGATAACCAAATTGGGTTTTAACTGGCTCTTTGCTGGTTTCACCTTTGCCAAGTTTGAAAGCTGCTTCAGCAAATTCCTTCACCATTGAATCCTTGGAAAAGTAACCAAGATCCCCGCCGGAAGCCTTGTTTGAGGTATCCTTCGAAAACTCTTTTGCCAAGTCTTCGAATTTTGCGCCGCCTTCAATTTTTTTGATGATATCTTTGGCTTGGTCTTCTTTTTCAACAAGAATATGACGGGCTTTGACTTCTTCAACTTTACCTTGGTCTTTGACAAGCTTGTCATAGGCCTTTTTAACATCTGCTTCAGAAAGAGCTTTTTCAATTTCGCCCTCAACATAGACAGCGCGGGCAATTTGTTTCTTGGCATCTTCAAGACGAGTTGCATAGGCCGGTGTTGTTGAAACATCGGTTGTTGCAACTTTCAGATCAACAATTTTGCCATTGACGACTTGTTCCAAAGCCATAGGGAAAATGGCTTCTGGTGGAACTTGACGCATTTGAGGTGGCAAGTTTTGGATAAAAGCCAAAACTTCAGAACGATGCAAATCAGTCCCTTCAACTTTGGCAACAACCGGATCATCCGCAGCTACAGCCGGAGCAGCCACTGCTTCGCTACTTTTATCATCACTTTTTGCTTCGCCTGCGGCAGGTTCAACATCTGTTGGATTTTTGGGTTCTTCCACGGCATTGGCAGCTTGATCTGCCTCGGCTACAGGCGGTTCAGCCGGAGATTCATTTGAAGATTTTTGGGATATGCCATAGCCGAAAACAGCTGCCACAGCCAAAATAACGGCCAAGGCAATGCCTATAATTTTTGGATTCATGATAACCTCATTATCAGTTATTCTTGTTGTTTCGTAAATTGTGCGGAAAGCGCACCATATTTGCGCACAGCTTTATGCATCATGCAAGACCAAAAATACCATTCCCTGCCTGTGTTTGGTTGACGTTAGACGCAGAGCGGCTTATATCAGATCGTCACAAAAGGATAAGGTTTCAGTATGTTTCTTTCACTTGCCGCAAAATTATTCGGATCCAGCAACGACCGGATTATCAAAAATATTCGCCCCTATGCCATCGAGATCAACAAGATTGAATCTCACTACGCCGCTTTGACGGATGACCAGCTCAAAGCCAAAACGAACGAATTTCGTGAAAAGCTGGAGAGCGGGGCCACGTTGGATGATATTTTATACGATGCTTTTGCCACAGTCCGCGAAGCCTCAAAACGCGTCATGGGAATGCGCCATTTTGATGTTCAGTTGATCGGCGGCGTTGTCCTGCATCAGGGAAAAATTGCAGAAATGCGAACAGGCGAAGGTAAAACCTTGGTTGCCACCTTGCCGGTTTATCTGAATGCCCTCTCTGGCAAGGGCGTTCACGTTGTGACCGTCAATGATTACTTGGCTCGCCGTGACTCTGAATGGATGGGACAAATTTATCGTTGGTTGGGTTTGAGTGTGGGTTGCATCGTTTCCAACATGAAAGATGAAGACCGCAGGGCGGCCTATGGCTCTGACATTACTTACGGAACCAACAACGAATTTGGTTTTGATTATCTGCGCGATAATATGAAGTATAATCTCTCAGATATGGTCCAACGCCCATTCAACTATGCGATTGTTGATGAGGTTGACTCTATTTTGATTGATGAGGCTCGGACTCCGTTGATTATTTCGGGCCCGACCGAAAGCGCGACAGATCTTTACATCAGTGCCGATAAAATTATTCCTTTGCTGGGTTCTGAAGACTACGAAAAAGACGAAAAAGTTAAATCCGTCATCTTGACCGAAGCTGGCGTAGAAAAAATTGAACAGCTCTTGAAAGATGCTGGCCTACTGACCTCCGGCGGGCTTTATGATGCTCAAAACATCTCACTTGTCCACCATGTGAATCAGGCCCTGCGGGCTCATAAACTATTCTCTCGTGATACTGATTACATCGTTAAAGACGACAAAGTCATCATCATTGATGAGTTTACAGGACGCATGATGGACGGTCGGCGTTTTTCGGAAGGCCTTCACCAAGCACTAGAAGCCAAAGAACACGTTCAAATTCAAAACGAAAATCAGACTCTGGCTTCGATCACCTTCCAGAACTACTTCCGTCTTTATCCGAAACTCGCAGGCATGACGGGAACAGCCTTGACCGAAGCCAACGAATTTATGGACATTTACAAGCTCGGCGTAGTTGAAATTCCAACCAATGTTGCCGTCGCTAGGGTGGATCATAACGACAAGATTTACAAATCTCTCTCCGATAAGGAAGAAGCCATCGTTGCACTGGTTCATGATTGCTATTCCCACCAGCAGCCTATTTTGGTAGGAACCGTTTCGATTGAAAAATCGGAAATGTTGTCGGCACGTCTCAAGCGGGAGAAGATTCCTCACCAAGTTCTCAACGCTCGCTACCATGAACAAGAAGCCTCGATCATTGCCCAAGCTGGACGTGTAGCTGCCGTCACCATCGCAACCAACATGGCAGGGCGCGGAACTGATATTCAACTTGGCGGCAACGTAGAAATGCGGATCAAAGAAGAAGTTCCACTTGATCTTCCTGAAGGCGAACGCGCTGCGCTGATCCAATCCATCAAAGACGAGGTCGCAAGGGACCGTGAAGTTGTCCTTGGTGCGGGGGGGCTCTATGTGGTTGGGACGGAACGTCACGAATCCCGCCGGATCGACAACCAACTGCGCGGACGCTCTGGCCGTCAGGGTGACCCGGGAGCTTCGGCATTTTTCCTTTCGACTCAAGATGACTTGATGCGGATTTTTTCTCCCGATGCCCTAGAAGCAGTTCTCTCGAACAAGGCAATTGGGCTCAAGGACGGGGAAGCTCTCACCCACCCATGGCTTAGCAAAGCTCTGGAGAGGGCACAAACACGAGTCGAGCAACAAAACTATGAAATCCGCAAGAACCTGTTGAAATTCGACAACGTCATGAACGATCAACGGAAAGTTGTCTATGAACAACGGCGTGAAATCATGGATTCCGAAGACGTGGCAGAAACTGTTCTGGATATGCGCCATGAAGTAATTACCGAAATGGTTCATGCCGCCATTCCTGAAACCGCTTATGCCGAACAATGGAACATTGCTGCACTGAAAGCCGAAATTCAGACAGTTCTGGGGCTTGACCTGCCGCTTGAAGATTGGGCCAAGGAAGAAGGAATCGCGCACGAAGAAATTCTGGACCGCGTACTCAAAGCCTCGGATACCCGCATGAACGAAAAACGGGCAAGAGCAGGCGAAAAATTCTTTGCCCAGATTGAAAAATCATTTGTCTTGCGCTTGCTTGACCAACAATGGAAAGAACACCTCCTCCATCTCGATCATTTGCGCCAAGGTATCAATCTGCGGGCATTTGCTCAGCGTGACCCCTTAAACGAATATAAAGCAGAAGCCTTCAATTTGTTTGAATCTATGATGAATAGATTGCGCGTTGCTATTGTCCAAAACCTCTCTCTGGTTGAAATCAATATTGATGAGAAAGCCTTTGCCAACATGATGGAAGAGCAAAGACAGCAAGAGGAAAAAGAAGCGCGTATGACCCGCACCGACCCAGCTCTGATGGGGACCGGACAAGGTGTGAGCGAAGAAGAAAATCCTCCTATTCCCTTCCGTCAAAAATTCGATCCAAAAAATCCGAATACATGGCAGGGAAATGTTCCGCGCAACGCAGATTGTCCCTGTGGAAGCGGCAAGAAATACAAATATTGCCACGGAAAATTGGACTAAACAGAAAATGCAGGAAAACTCCTTCCTTACCCTGAATTCGAGCGGATTTTCAAAAATCTACTACCAAGAATGGGGGCAAGGGAACCAGAGAACGCTGGTTTGCGTTCATGGACTGACAGGGAGCTCCGATGATTTCAAATTTGTGGGAGAAACCCTTTCCACGCAGGGGTTTCGCGTGGTGGCCCTTGATCTGCCCGGGCGGGGCCGCAGCGATTTCCTGACAAACCCCCACGATTATATCTACGCCCAATATTTATCCGACCTTGCTGCTTTTCTGGTTGATCTAGAATGCGATTCTCCAGCCTCTTGCGACTGGCTAGGGGTTTCCTTAGGGGGATTGTTGGGCATTCGCCTCGCAGGCCTACCCTCCTCTCCTATTCGCAACCTGATTTTATCCGATGTTGGACCAACGGTTCCACAAGCCGACCTTGATCTCATCCGAGGTTATTTATCTTTGGCTCCGGCATTTGACACACTCGAAGGCGTAGTAGGGGCTTTCAAGCAAACCATTGGCACATCGTTTTATCGGGGACCAATGACAGAGGCGCAATGGGAATACTACGCCCGCACCCATGTTTGTAAGCGCAGCGATGGACGATACATCCGCAACTTTGATCCCAATATCGCGCTGATGTTTGATACGCAGCCCTTAGGAAAAGTCGATCTCTGGCCTTCATGGAAAAACATTTCCCAACCTGTTCTGGCTATACGCGGCGGACTTTCAACTCTCTTTCCCGCTGCATTGGCCCAAGAGATGGCGGAAAACAAGAAAGGCGCGGTTATGGATCTGGTCACCTTTGATGACTGCGGCCATGTTCCCTCTCTCTACAGAGACGAGCAGATTTCAGTTCTTGCGGATTGGCTAAAAAAACAGGCAGCTTAGTTAGCTGCGAATCTCTTTGGCAATAGCATCCAGAACGCCGTTGACCATTTTTGACTCTGGTCCAGCAAAAAATCCGTGGGTGATATGAAGATAATCCGAGATGATAATCGGGGCATCAGTCTCATGATGAGCCAATAGCTCATAAGTTCCGCAAGCAAGAATAGAGGTTAGCAACGGCTCAACATCCGGTCCGCTCAAACGTGGCTTAAGAAGTTGTTGGACGTCATTCCAACGATCCGTCACTCCAGAGAGAATTTTTTTGAACAATGTTCCTTCAGGATGGATCATTTCCCCATCCTCAAGGTCCATCCCCACATTATGCATCACATATTCATCGTACAAAGAATACGGCGGGACTTTATTTTGAATGGCCTGATACGTTGCCTGAACTGCAAACAGGCGGGCCGCGGTCAGGCGGGCTTTAAGGGATGATTTTGTACTCATAACGGCCACAATCCAAAAGTTTGTTTAAGATGAAGCATAATCAAAGCAGCCTCAGCCGCCCCGCCCCCTTTGTTAAGGCGGGTTTTGTCGGCACGTTCTACGGCTTGATCTTCGTTTTCAACAGTCAGAATTCCATTGCCAATAGGCAGATTTGCGGCCAATGCCAAATCAGAAAGCCCCCTCGCACTCTCCGAACAAACCGTTTCGTAGTGAGATGTAGCCCCACGAATAACACAGCCCAAGGCAACAAAGGCGTCAAAAGGTCGATCCGTTGTCCGCTGCGCAGCAAAGCTGACAGCGGCCGGAATTTCAAGAGCCCCGGGAACAACAACTTTTTCAAAGGTCGCGCCCGCTTCGGCCAAGACCTCTTCGGCCCCCGCTACCAAAAAATCATTGATATGCGCATAGAAACGGGCTTCAACAATCAGGACATGAGGAGGCTTCATAAACTGAAGACCAGCAACAGCGTGCGATTTGTGACCTGATTGAACCATTTCCAAGAACCTTAATTTATTAAGCGGCTAAAAAGAACCATCTAATGCCCTGTGTCCTACGATATGAAGGCCATAGGCGTCAAGTCCCGTGACAGTTTTGGGGTGATTGGTCAGAACAATCATGTTTTTTATCCCCAAATCACTCAGAATCTGCGACCCAATCCCGTATTCGGGAACGGAAGCCTTGCCCGAGAGAATTTCTCCAGACACGGCTTGTGGTTCGGGTTCACGGATCAGGACAAAAACTCCCCTACCCTCTTTTTCAATCAACTTCATCGCTGTTTCAACCAAAGGTTCGGCCCTTCCCAAAACGTCTTGCACGATGTTCTGGACATGAACTCTGACCAGTACAGGTTCCGGCCCCGTTATATCACCTTTAACCAAGGCGATATGTTCAGCATAGGCAATCCGGTTGGCAAAAACATGAAGCTTGAACTCTCCGCCAAAGCGTGAGGTCAGATCAGAAGAAGCAATCCGCTCAACAATTTTTTCAGTCTTGCGACGATAGGCAATCAAATCAGCAATCGTTCCGATTTTGAGTCCGTGGCTCTTGGCGAAAGGAACAAGATCAGGCAAACGCGCCATAGTCCCATCATCTTTCATGATTTCACAAATCACTCCGGCTGGACGCAGCCCTGCGAGACGAGAGACATCAACCGCTGCTTCAGTATGACCGGCCCGTACCAAAACTCCCCCTTCCCGCGCCCGCAAAGGAAAGACGTGACCAGGGGTCACAATATCATCGCTCCGCGCGCCTTCAGCAATAGCAACTTGAACGGTTCGCGCTCTATCTGCAGCTGAAATTCCGGTGGTTACGCCTTCCCGCGCTTCAATCGAAACAGTAAAGGCCGTTTGCATCCGCGCCTGTTGTTGCCCCATGAGCGGTAAATTAAGACGGTCAATTAAATGGGCATCCATCGCAAGGCAAATTAAGCCTCGCCCTTCCTTGGCCATGAAGTTGATAATTTCAGGTGTGGCCATTTGAGCGGGAACGATCAAATCGCCCTCATTCTCGCGGTCTTCATCGTCCACCAGAATAAACATCCGCCCGTTTCGTGCTTCTTCGATAATCTCTTCCGAAGAAGAAATACTGATCTGCGGTTCCTGTTTGACAACACAAAGATTCATGACTCTTTTCCCAGCATTCTGGCGACATAGCGGGCCAAAACATCAATTTCTAAATTGAGATAGTCCCCGACTTTGCATTGCCCCAAAGATGTTACTGCCCAAGTATGTGGAATAATATTAACGCCAAAAACGTCATCTTCAACTTCGTTAACGGTCAAAGATACTCCATCAAGAGCAACCGATCCTTTGGGAGCGAGATAATGTTTGAAGGCTTGGGGAACTCTGATTTTAAGACGGTGAGAATCCCCTTCCCTCTTGATGCTTTCAACGCAAGCCAAAGCATCCACATGACCGGAGACAATATGTCCGCCGAGTTCGTCCCCAACTTTGAGAGAGGATTCAAGGTTGATGCGGCTTCCTTCGTGCCAATTGCCGAGATTGGTTTTCGCAAGACTCTCCGCCGAAACATCCACCACAAAAGAGTGTCCGGTTTTTTCAACAGCAGTCAAGCAGCATCCTGAACAAGCAATCGAAGCTCCGATTGCCACGCGGTCCATGTCCCACGGTGTATCAATAACGAAACGCCGATCTCCCCGCTCCGTGTCCACACGGGTTACGGTTCCCATTGCCGTGATAATGCCCGTAAACATTGGTTGGGTGTCCTATTCTGAGGCTTTGCCCCGTTGAACTTTAAGCTCGCCTAATTCTTTCACAAAATGTTTGAAGTCTTCGGGCCGGCTAAAATCCTTGTAAACCGAGGCATAGCGGATATATCCGACAACATCGAGCTGGATCAAGGCCTGCATAACCAACTCACCAATCTGGCTGGAGGGAATTTCGCTCTCTCCGGTCAACTCCAATTGACGAACGATGCTGCTCGTGGCCCTCTCAATATGCTCTGGAGAGACAGGACGTTTTCGCAAAGCAATTTGCATGGAGCGCGTGATCTTATCGCGATCAAACATCTGACGATGATCTCCTGCTTTGATAACCATGAGCTCACGCAATTGGATTCTTTCAAAAGTCGTGAAGCGTGCCCCGCAATCAGGACACGCCCGACGACGACGAATAGAGGTTCCGTCTTCCGTTTGGCGGGAATCCTTCACCTGTGTTTCTTCAAAGCCGCAAAAGGGACAGTGCATAATCTGAACCTAAACAGCCGTTCCTTCTGGATAAATCGGGAAACGGTCACACAAGGCTTTAACTTTAGCGCGCACAGTCGCTTCAACTGCCCCGTTGTTTTCAGGGCCATTGACAGCCAGACCATCAACCACTTCGAGAATCAACGCACCAATAAGTTTCCACTCCTCTGCGCCAAAACCACGAGTCGTTCCGGCTGGAGTCCCAAGCCGCACGCCAGATGTTACCATTGGCGGAGCGGGATCATACGGCACAGCATTTTTGTTACAGGTAATCCCTGCGTGTTCAAGGGCGAGATCAACAACTTTTCCCGTCAGTCCTTTGGGACGCAAATCAACCAAAACAATATGAGAGTCTGTCCCGCCGGAAACAATCGCCAGTCCCCCATCAACCAAGGTCTTGGCCAGAATGCGGGCATTTTCTACAACATCTTGCGCATATTTTTTGAAGGACGGTTGCAAAACTTCACCAAAGGCCACAGCTTTAGCAGCAATAACGTGTTCAAGGGGACCGCCTTGAATCCCGGGGAAAATTGCTGAATTGATCTTCTTGGCAATATCCGCATCATTGGTCAGGATCATACCGCCCCGAGGTCCGCGCAAAGTTTTGTGAGTGGTTGTTGTCACCACATGGGCATGAGGAAACGGAGAGGGATAAGAACCACCCGCGACCAGTCCGGCATAGTGGGCAATGTCAGCAAAAAGGAGTGCGCCAACCTTATCAGCAATCGCACGGAACTTTGCAAAATCAATCACGCGAGGATAGGCCGAAGCTCCGCAAACAATCATTTTTGGTTCATGTTCAAGAGCAAGACGTTCGACTTCTTCGTAATCAATCAAACCATCTTCTTCACGCACGCCATATTGAACAGCATCAAACCATTTGCCGGACTGGTTGGGAGCCGCCCCATGTGTCAAGTGCCCCCCCGCAGCAAGCGACATTCCGAGAATAGTATCCCCCGGTTGCAACAGGGCAAAATAAACTCCCTGATTGGCTTGAGAGCCGGAGTTGGGCTGAACATTGGCAAACGCGCAGTCAAAAATCTGTTTGGCCCGATCAATGGCCATTTGCTCGGTTTTATCAACAAATTCGCACCCCTGATAATAGCGTTTCCCCGGGTAGCCTTCGGCATATTTGTTCGTCAAGACTGAGCCCTGCGCTTGCAAGACAGCTTTAGAGACAATGTTTTCCGAAGCAATCAATTCGATTTGATCTTGCTGACGTTTCAACTCTTGCTGGATAGCAGCAAAAACCTCGGGATCAGCAGAAGAAAGGGGGGACGTAAAATATTCATTGCTCATCACAGCTTCGTCTTTCTTTTGGGCGGCAGATACAGACATGGACACTCTCCTTTTTGTTTAACACGCGGATAATTTGTTGACTCGGGCTTCGTGACGCCCCCCATCAAAACCAGTGGTTAGAAAAGTTTTGAGACAGGCCCTTGCGGTTTCTTCCCCGATCAAGCGGCCCCCAAAAGCAATGACATTGGCATCATTATGCTGGCGGCTCAGACGTGCCGTGGTTTCATCAGAACACAACACGCATCGGGCCGCCGGATTGCGGTTCACCGCAATGGAAATACCAACTCCAGACCCGCAAATAGCGACGCCAAACTCGGCCTGCCCCAATTCAATCGCATCAGCCAGTTTGAATCCGAAATCGGGATAATCCACCGAAGTTTCTGAATCTGTTCCCAAATCAAGCCACTCAACCGGAACATCCTTGAAGGAGGCTTTGAGAACCTCTTTCAACTTGAAACCTCCATGATCGGAGGCAATGGCAATTTTATAAGTCATAGGACAAGGATATATTCTGCCAAGGCCTTTGAAATCAACCAATTTCGTACTCTTAAACACCAATCCGAAAAGATTTTTCGATGACAAAAGTTATGTATATAATTTTTCTTGTTTCCACTCTTTTATAAAAATGGCAACAGTTGAAACTGTCCTTAAAAAAGGCTAGGTTCCTTTTGTTTTCTACGTGTCCGTCCAGAAAGTTCCAGATATGTGACGAAAATGGCGGATTTTCGAGAACCGTAGCGGAACGTACATCAGGGTACTTGAGCAACGGAAGCGCAGGAAACCACCATTTGCAGTCCATAGGTGGAAACTTTATGGATGGACACTAACACTTTGATATTGAAAAGACAGATTATGACCGTTCGCGTGCGTTTTGCCCCTTCCCCTACCGGATTTCTGCATATTGGCAATGTCCGGACTGCCTTGATTACATGGCTGTTTGCCCGCCGGAATGCTGGATATTTCCT
>JAGOQV010000010.1:0-5492 GCA_018063145.1 Alphaproteobacteria bacterium | reverse complement strand
TGAAAAGACAGATTATGACCGTTCGCGTGCGTTTTGCCCCTTCCCCTACCGGATTTCTGCATATTGGCAATGTCCGGACTGCCTTGATTACATGGCTGTTTGCCCGCCGGAATGCTGGATATTTCCTGCTTCGCATTGACGACACAGACGTTGAACGCTCCAAACCGGAATTTGAAGCGGCCATTTATGAAAGCCTGACATGGCTTGGCCTCAATTGGGACGAATTGGCCCACCAAAGCAAACGGCAAGACCGCTACGACTCTGTCATTGCTGAATTACGGACGGCTGGACGCCTTTACCCTTGCTATGAAACACCTGAAGAATTGGCACTTAAAAGGAAATCTCAGCTTTCCCAAGGCGTTCCGCCCATCTATGACCGCGCAGCCCTGTCGCTTTCAGAAGAACACAAAAAGAAATACGAAGCCGAAGGCCGCAAGCCTCACTGGCGGTTTCTGCTCAAGAAAGAGCCGATTGCATGGAACGACCTCATTCGGGGGGAAGTCAGATTCGAAGGAGAAGATCTCTCTGATCCAGTTCTGATCCGCGAAGACGGAACCCCCCTTTACCACCTGTGTTCAGTCATTGATGATATTGACTTTGGTATGACCCATATTGTCCGTGGGGAAGACCATGTCAGCAATACAGCTATGCATATCCAGATGTTTGAAGCAATTGGGGCCCATCCGCCTCAATTCGCCCACTTACCTTTGGTGTCCAATGCCGAAGGCGGCAAACTCTCCAAACGGCTGGGGGCTTTGAGTATCATTGACCTGCGCGATATTATCGGGCTTGAGCCCATGTCGATTTCCAGTTTGCTGGCTCGTCTTGGAACCTCTGACCCCATTGACGCCTTTACCCATTTGGATGATCTGATCCAAAGCTTTGACTTTTCCAAATTTTCGCGGGGAACTCCGAAACTTGACCCTGATGAGATGCTCCGGCTCAACGCCAAGATCCTCCACCAAACAGATTTTGACCATGCCCAAATTCGCTTGGCTCAAATCGGCTTGGCCGATGTGGACGAATCTTTCTGGAACGTGGTTCGCGCCAACCTTGAAAAAATATCGGATATTCAAGATTGGTGGCGCGTGGCAAAGGGGCCGGTTGCCTCTACGCTCGAAGATCCCGACTTTGCAGCACAAGCCGTTGCGTTGATGCCTGCGGCTCCGTGGTCCTCACAGACATGGAAAGAATGGACAGACGCCATCAAATCCACCACGGGCCGCAAGGGGAAAGATTTATTCATGCCCCTGCGCCAAGCCTTGACCGGCATGGACCACGGGCCAGAACTGGGGGATTTATTGCCTCTCATCGGACCGGAAAAAGCCAAATCTCGCTTACTGAAACAAGCTGAACAATAACCATAAAAAATTGACATAGATTCCTCCTTTTGCTAAGGTCCGCGAAAGACATAAGATAAGGAAGCAAGATGAAGAATTTTGTTATAGGTGATATTGCTTTATGCACTATAGGAGCGTTGTTAGGTTTTTGGTATGCAAAGCTGGATCCATCTCAGTTACCTGCTGCCGAGCATGAACGCGCAACCATTAGTGCCCACTGCGAAAAGTGGGACTTGGCCCAAGCAGAAAATGGGCAATACGACAGCCATTCTGGGGCCCGCCGTGAGGGATGCCGGACGGCTTTCCTCGCCCACTCCCCGTATCCTGAAAATCAGAGTGATGCAGCAAAGCGGCTTGCCGCAGCCGTTGCTGATAAAACCGAAACAGGTTACTACGCACAAAGAAAGATGCAAGAACTTCACGGGTTAAACCTCAACTAGCCATTCTGGCTCATTTCTTGCCTTGACAAAAAAGCTCTTGCTTATTCGTTCTTGTTGTGTTCTTATAAAGAACATAAAGAGAACGATACTTTTTAATCTAGAGAAATGAGGTTTGATATGACATTTGGAATTCGTCTGCGCTATATGCTCCCAATGATAACCCTTCTGGTTTATGTCTATTACGAAGCATGGTCACACTGAACAAAAAAGGAAGATTTTCATGATTGTTTCTCGACAAAGCCGTCATTCATCGACAAGGGAAGCAATGCCAACCGCAATCGGAGATCTTGACGTTACATATGCAACAGACGCTGTACTGGGGCGGGATAACAAACAGGGTTTTAGTGTTCTTTTCGTCCACAGAGAACTAACCGCGAACACCTATTGCTTGTGGTTGGGATAAATCGTTGCTCTTTGGGAGGCTGGTAGGAGAGGCACTACTGCTCCCTCTAATCTCGCTGATTGATCTTTTTTCAAAACTTGCAGTGTTTTCATTACCATCAGGAGATGCAAATCTCGACATCTCGACTGCACTGTTAGGTCCACCTGTCAGGATAGTTTTATCAACTAAATCGACTAGAAATGATCCACCATCGCTCGTTTTTAACGTATCGCCTTTATAAACCTTATCGCCTGTATTTGCGTCAATAGTTTGTGATTTTCCGTCCATACCCACGCGCGTTATCGTTGCGCCAACCTCTTGCCTTATGGTGCCCATGGGTACTCTGTCCGGTGCTACTTCATTGAAAGAAGCACCCGCATTTATACTTGCTTTAATACCATATTTACCGTCCACCATGTATACATAATAAATTGTTACGGTTAAAATGGCATTAAGCGCATAGTTATAGTCATTGACTTGTTCCCTGTAAATTAGCCCAGATTGAGTTATATTTCATAATTTAAGAGCCCCTCTAAAAACCTTCACCATCAGTCCGGAGAAATTTTTAAGGGCTTCTTCCTGTAAAGCTTTATGAAATTCGCTTGACATAGTTATGAATAATTAGTTATATTCCATCTTAATGAAAAATTAAGATTACAAATAACAGCCCGCCCAACGTGGCTTTCTAGTAAGGAAAAAAACAATGACAACAAAAACAACACAGCCATTTGTGGAAATGACCCTTTTGGTTGGAACAGCATTAAGCATAAATGGGCGGGAGTATTCAGTTCAAAACAATGGCGCTATTCTTCCCACGAATGCTGAGAATAACCGCTTGGTCAACCCTAAACAGGCCGTCCTTGAAGTGGGGCAGCGTTTGAAAGATGGCACAGTCGTGCTTTCGGTTGATCCTGACCAAAACGAGGCCCTGTTTATACCTGCAAAAATATTCGGCGGGAAATCCTCATTCGAAAAGCAGGATGAAATTGTAGAATTCGTCAACGGAAAGGCTTGGCACGGTTACAGAGACTGGCGCCGGATTACGGATGACGAAGGTAAAACACTCTCCAAAACATGGAATAAGGTAGCAACCCCCTCTGCTGCTGCCCGCCCTCCGTCCCTCTGGCTTGCCTCGTCCTACGACAGTAGCAATGGACGCGTTTTGCATATAGGCAACCATAACCGCAACCAGAGCAATGACGACAAGCTCAATCTTCATTCGGTGCCTGTCGTCCGCAGTGGCCCTGCTTGGAACTTAGAGATTTAATCGGGGGCCTATATCCCCCCGATGTTCAACCCGCTGGCGATGTCCCATAGCATCTTGATGTTCAACGAAATCAAAATCACGGCAACCAATCCCGCCAGAACACTCATCCAGCGCGGGGCAACCAGCTCTCCCATTTTTTTGCGGTCCATGGTGAACAGAACAAGCGGCACAATGGCGAAAGGCAATTGCAAACTGAGAACAACTTGAGAGCCGATGAGCAATTGCCCTGTTGCCCGCTCGCCATAAAGAGCTGTCACCAACAACGCCGGAATAATGGCAATAGCGCGCGTTATCAGCCGCCGAACCCAAGCTGGAATTTTGATTTCCACAAACCCTTCCATCACAATCTGGCCAGATAAAGTTGCGGTAATCGTTGAATTCAACCCGCAACACAGCAGAGCCACAGCAAACAAAGTCGCAGCCAGAGTGCTCCCCAAAAGTGGGGCAATCATCGCATGAGCATCTTGTAGTTCGGTAATTTCAACATTGCCACTGGTATAAAATGTCGCGGCCGCCAGAATAAGGATAGACGCATTGATAATCAAAGCCAGCATCAAGGCCAACGTGGAGTCGATTGTGGCAAAGCGGATAGATTGCCTTTTTTCGGCAACGCTCTCCCCTGCCGGACGGGACTGGACAATCGAGGAATGGAGGTAAAGGTTATGAGGCATGACAGTTGCTCCGATAATCCCCATTGAAAGATAGAGCATCTCTGGATTCGTCAAAATATCAGGCCGCGGAATAAATCCGCCCAGTACGTCGGTCAGATTTGGAGCAGCAAACCATACTTGAAAAAAGAAGCATCCAAAAATGATTGCAAGCAACGCAATCACAAAAGCCTCGATCCACCGAAACCCCAATCTTTGCAAAAGAACGACAAGAAAAACATCCAAAGCCGTTAGCGAAATCCCGTAAAGAAGAGGAAGACCAAAGAGCAGATGAAGGCCAATAGCTGTTCCGATAATTTCGGCAAGATCTGTGGCGCAAATCGCCAACTCGGCCAAAATCCACAATCCGATAGCAGTTTTACGCGAGTAAGAATCGCGGCAGGACTGCGCCAAATCGCGCCCACTAGCCAAGCCAAGCCTTGCACATAAAGCTTGCAATAAAATCGCCATCAAATTGGAGATCAGGGCAATGGAAAGGAGCGCGTAGCCAAAATGTGACCCACCAGCAATTGCGGTTGCCCAGTTCCCCGGGTCCATATACCCGACCGCGACAAGATACCCGGGCCCGAGGAAGGCTATAAATTTCCGCCACCCTCCCATTGTGCTTGGCAAAGTTGATTGAGACGCCACAGGGTGCTGGAAATTAGGGAGCGTCATCTGTCCCCATATTCCGGCTTGGTCTAATAAATTTGCGGTACAATTTTGGCCCAACCATCAGCAAAATAACGAAGGCAATAAAAGGCAACAAGTAGTGGTCAATTGCGCCGTCTGGAATCAAATGGCCGACAAAATACCCAAGCAAGGGAATCCCTGCCGCCCACAACGCCGCCCCTAGGGCCGAATAGAGGACAAATAAACGATAATCCATCCGCGAAACCCCCGCCAAAAAAGGAGCCAAGGTTCGCGCAAAGTGAATAAACCGCGCCACAACTACAGCAAAGGGGCCGTATTCCACAAAGAAGTTGTGGCATTTTTCGATCTGGTGATCCTTAATTATTTTTCCGGCATATTTTTTGAGAAATGGCATTCCATAGCGTTTACCAATTTCATAGCCAACCAAATTTCCAAGAAACGCTGCGATAAAACAGCCTGGCAGCATGATCCATAAATTAAAAACCCCTTGGCCGGCCAAGAGTCCAATGGGGAAGAGCAGACTATCCCCGGGCAGAAAAATTCCAAAAAACACAGCTCCTTCGGTAAACAGGGCCGCCCATGTCCCGAAATATCCAATAGTCTTGAGGAAAGTAATCATATCCATGTGCGTTAAAACCCTAGTTGTTTCAAAATATTTTGCGCGGCCCAAACCCCTGTGCTGAAGCACCCCTGAAGCAGGTAACCCCCTGTCGGAGCCTCCCAATCCAACATCTCTCCCGCGACATAAACGCTTGGCAGTTT
>JAGOQV010000009.1:28994-34870 GCA_018063145.1 Alphaproteobacteria bacterium | reverse complement strand
TCAATTTGAACATAAGGACCGTAAGGGCCCTTACGCAGAGAAACGCTTCGCCCACTTTCTGGGTCTGTCCCTAAAATTTTTGGACCGTTTTCCATCCCTGCGCCAGAATTTGCATCGTCTAAGGCTTCCCCGCTTTGAACAACCAAGGGGCGGGTATGACGACAATCGGGATAGTTTGAGCAGCCAATAAAGGCACCAAACTTCCCAATCTTGAGGGAAAGCCGTCCATTTTCACAAGACGGACATTTGCGCGGATCTGGATTTTCTGCTGACACGGGGAAAAAATGCGGTCCCAATTCTTCATCAAGAGCATCAAGAACCAAAGTAATGGTGAGATCCTTGGTCCCATCAACAGCAGCCTTGAATCCTGTCCAGAATTGGCGCAAAGCTTCTTTCCACAGAACTTGGCCAGAGGAAATCGCATCCAGTTCATCTTCCAGATTGGCTGTGAAGGCGTAATCCACATATCTCTCGAAGAATCGTTTGAGGAAAGTGGTTACCAAGCGACCACGGTCCTCTGGCACAAAGCGGCGTTTATCCAGAACAACATAATCGCGGTCTTGCAGAACCTGCATAATTGAAGCGTAGGTGGAGGGGCGGCCAATCCCCATTTCTTCCAATTTTTTAACCAAGGAAGCTTCGGAATAGCGGGGAGGGGGCTGGGTAAAATGTTGTTCAGGGGTAATGTCGTTGGTGCGCAAACCCATACCGTTATCAAGGTGTGGGAGGCGGCGATTTTCTTCGGCCTCGTCCCCTTCTACCGGATCGTCATTGTCTTCTTGGTAGAGAGTCAAAAACCCATCAAAGGCAATGGTTGAACCTGTGGCGCGAAGGACAACGTCATCCGTTCCATCCGATATATCGGCGGTGACTTGGTCCATAATGGCGTTCTCCATTTGGGAAGCCATGGTGCGTTTCCAGATAAGTTCATAAAGCGCGGCTTGCCTGTCATCTAGAAACCGCGCCATGTCTTTGGGCGTGCGCGAAAGGGAAGTGGGGCGAATGGCCTCGTGCGCTTCTTGCGCGTTTTTGGCCTTGCTTTTGTAAACACGTGGGGAATCGGGCAAGTACTTGGCCCCATAATCGGCTTGAATCTGCTGGCGGCACTGGGCGATTGCATCGTTCGAAAGCGTTATGCCGTCTGTACGCATATAGGTAATCAAACCCACTGTTTCCCCGCCGATGTCTACCCCTTCATAAAGTTGCTGCGCGAGGCGCATGGTCTGGCTGGCCGATAGGCGCAGTTTGCGTGAGGCTTCCATTTGAAGGCTGGAAGTAATGAAAGGAGGATAAGGGTTTCGGCGAACCTGTTTCTTTTCAACTTTTTGGACAGCGAGAGATTTATTTTCAATCCGGCGAACGGCAGCCATCGCCATTTCTTCATTCCGAATATCCATCTTGTCCAGTTTGTTGCCTGCTAGATGGGTGAGCCGTGTCGTAAAGGTTGCCCCTTCCGGAGTTTGCAAACGGGTATGAATGGACCAGTATTCTTCTGAGCGGAAAGCCTCAATTTCGGCTTCCCGTTCGCAGATGAGGCGCAAGGCGACAGATTGAACCCGCCCTGCCGATTTGGATCCGGGCAGTTTACGCCATAGCACAGGGGACAAGGTGAAACCTACCAAGAAATCAAGGGCGCGGCGGGCGAGATAGGCTTCAACCAATGGCATATCCAAGCGACGTGGGTGTTCAAATGCGGATTTGATGGCCGTTTTTGTAATTTCGTTGAATGTGACTCGATGAACGGTTTTGTTTTTGAGAAGATTTTTTTCTTCGAGAATTTGCTGCACATGCCATGAGATGGCTTCTCCCTCACGGTCAGGGTCAGTGCAAAGATAAATGGTGTCAGCACTTTTTACGGCAGCAGAAATATCCTTGATCGTTTTGGCGGCGCGGTCTGAAAGTTCCCATGTCATTTCAAAATCTTCATCGGGGCGAACGGCCCCGTCTTTGGCGAGCAGATCGCGAACGTGACCGAAAGAGGCAAGAACTTCATAGTCCTTTCCAAGATATTTGTTGATGGTTTTGGCTTTCGCCGGAGATTCAACGATGACGAGATTTGAGGGAGGCATTTTTTTATCTTTCCTATGCAGCTTGCAGCAAACAAACCCGATTCCCGGGCAGACGTTGAACCAATCCGTTTAATTCCATTTCTAACAATGTTCCTTGTACGACCGAACTGGCCAAATGACAGGTTCGGATAATTTCATCAATAGCAATCGGCGAGACTGAGACTTCGCGCAAAATGAGATCATGGGCCGCTGCTTCGTCAAAATATTCTTCTGTTATAGGCTCAAACAGGGTGTTTTGGGAGGAGGCTCGCGCTTGATGGCAAGGTCCCGAAAAAGAGGAAATATGCTCAATAATGTCATCGGCGCAGCGGATGAGGGCTGCCCCATCACGGATGAGGGCGTTTGATCCCTCCGAACGAGGATCAGCAGGAAAACCAGGAACAGCCATGACATCGCGGCCTTGTTCTCCGGCGGTGCGGGCGGTAATGAGTGAGCCAGATTTCAAATTGGCTTCTACAACGACAATGCCAAGAGAAAGACCAGAGATAATTCGGTTACGCTTGGGGAAATGCTGGGCAATAGGTTGCATACCGAGGGCACACTCGGAGATAACGGCCCCCGCTTTGACGATTTGGGTGTAAAGCGTTTCGTTTTCTTTGGGGTAAATCACGTCCACCCCGCCCGCGACAACAGCCACGGTTCCTTTTGCAAGGGCGCCTTCGTGGGCGGCGGTATCAATACCTCTGGCAAGTCCAGACGTCACGACATAATTTCTTTCACTGAGGTCTTTTGCCAGTTTCCATGCGAATTTTCGGCCATTGAGCGAGGCATTGCGTGAGCCAACGACACCAATTGATTTTTGTTGAAGAAGTTCGATGTTGCCAAGGACCGACAAGACAGGCGGAGCATCTTCAATCGCAGCGAGAGAAAGTGGGTAGGTTTCATCGCAGGAAAGAATCATCTGCCCTCCGAGAGAGTGCAGTTTTGCAAGTTCCTGCGCGGCGGAGTCTACAGAAGGGATCGTAATCGGCCTATTGCGAGAAAAATTTGGCAGGGCTTCGAGAGCTTTGCTGGCGGTTTTGTATTTGGCAATAAGGCGGTGAAAAGTGATCGGCCCGATGGTTTCGGTTCTGGCTAAGCGCAGCCATGCAATTTTTTCGGCTTCCCCTATCATGCCGCTTCTTTCTTTTTTTGACCGATTTTTGGTTCTTCCCCACGGCGCAACCGCGCGATATTACTGCGGTGCTTGACGATGATGAGCATCGCCGTCAAAGCGCAAAACAGGGGAAGATTTTGGTCGTTCCCAAGAAAAAAGGCAAAAGTGGGAGAGAGAGAAACAGCAACCAAAGCGGCAAGGGACGAAATGCGCGAAAAAGCGGCCGTCGCGAGCCAAGTGGCGAGTGCGGCTAATCCAACAGGCCATGAAAGGACAAGCAAGACTCCAAGAGCAGTGGCCACCCCCTTGCCCCCTTTGAATTTAAGCCAAAGAGGAAACATATGACCGAGCAGGGCGCAGAATCCTGTAATGTAGAGAAGAAAATAGGGGGCGGGAAAAAGGAGGGAGATAAGAAAAATAGCTGTAGCCCCTTTTGCGCCGTCGAGTAGTAACGTCAAAATGGCAAGTTTTTTATTTCCTGTGCGCAGAACATTGGTGGCTCCGATATTACCGGAACCGATGCTGCGAATATCGCCATATCCCGCGATTCTGGTCAGAATCATTCCAAAGGGGATGGATCCCAAAAGATAGCCAAGGAGACTCGCAGTTAAAACGGGTAAAATCATACAGTTCCCACCAACAAATCAAGAATGGCCATGCGGACAAAAACGCCGTTGGCGGCTTGTTTGAGTATGAAGCTGCGTTCTTTGTGGTCTGCAACTTCATCAGAGATTTCAACGCCGCGATTGATGGGACCCGGGTGCATGACAATGGCATCTGGTTTGGCGAGAGCCAAACGTTCCATTGTGAGGCCAAATTGGTGGAAGAAAGAAATATCATCGGGAATGGCTGCGCTTTCCATGCGTTCTTTCTGAAGGCGGAGCATCATGACGACATCGCATCCGGAAAGCCCTTCTTCCAGAGAATCAAATACCTTTACATTAGGGTGAGAAATTTTTGTGGGCCGCAAAAGCGGCGGAGCCACGAGATGGACGGTGGCCCCCATTTTGGTGAATAAAGCTATATCCGATCCGGCCACGCGGCTATGAGAAATGTCCCCGCAAATCGCAATCGTCAGACCTTTCAGGGAGCCTTTTGCCTCGATAATCGTCATGGCATCTAAGAGAGCTTGGGAGGGGTGTTCCCGCCAGCTGTCTCCTGCATTAATGACAGGACATTTGACCAGTCCCGCCACAAAATGCGGGGCATTATATTCGTGGTGGCGCATAATAATGGCATCGGGTCCAATGGCACTCAGGTTCATGATGGTATCAGTGAACGTTTCACCTTTGCTGGCCGAGCTAATTCTTTCATCCCAGTTGATGAGCTTTGCTCCGAGACGAAGGGCCGCCATTTCAAAAGAGGTGCGCGTGCGGGTCGAATTTTCAACAAACAGAGTTAGAATGACCTTGCCAGCCAAGCGGTCCAGATAGGTTTCTCCTTGGGCAAGGCCTTGTTTGTAAAACGCGGCGCGGTCCAGCAGAAGGGAAATATCTTCAAGGCTGAGGGGCGGAATATCGATGAAGTGTGGTGTGGAAATTTTCTGTGTCATAAAGCCGCTTATGACTCATATATATAGGACTTGTCCAGCCCCAAGCTTCATTGTTTCTATAATCAACGGAAAAAACATACTCCCCCCAACCTGTGTGGAGGCGGGGGGAGGGAGTTTTCAAACAGGAAAAAGTCAGGTTGGCATCATTCCGGTAAACATAACTTCGTTTTTCAAACGGTCATATTTATAGACCTGCGTCTCGTCACCCTTGGGTTTAAGGAAAGGTGGAGGAGTAAACTTGGTGAGGAGCTTTCCGGCACTGGCTACGAGATCCGTTGCGGCAATTTTGGCGTGCTGGACCTGATGAAAGAACGTATCCATAACTTTGCCGTAAGCTTCTTCAGCAACTTTCATACCCATCACAACCATATTAACGATTTTTCCGGCCTCGGGCAGGAGTCCCTCAACGGCACTGGCAAAAGATGACATGGACGGGCTAAAGGGTTTTTTGAGGGCAGGGCGTTTTCCTCCACCAGAAGAAGACGTCTTCCCGCTTTCTCCCTCTCCTTCATCTTCATCGTTTGCAACTTCGGAGTTGGCCAGAGTACGAATGCTACCGGTGAGGACGTCAATCTCAATAAACGTGGGAGCTTGAAAACTGACAGGATAACGGGCGAGATCTTTGGCAGGAAGATCTCGGCCACTCAGGCCAGCTTTTATCTCAATGCGAATACGCTCAGAGCTGCGCCAGTCATAAACAATGCAATGACTTTTGTATTCCCCGGGTTGCGGGCACGGCTTAACAACGCGCTTCCCCGGGTAAAACGGCTCTTCGAGACCTGCTTGTTTGATAAAATCCTGAATATTGACGTTCATGTTTCACACCATTCCTGTTAGGGGGCCTTGTAAGGGGAAGTCTTGTTTATTTTTGTCCCTAGCCCGCTTCTTGTTTTCTATAATGATGGAAAATCATGAATCATTTGTTAATGGACTCATTTTTTAATTGCATAAAATTTTATTCAATTACATAATTTATTAATGTTCTTGGTACAAACTGAATAATATAGCCCTTGAGATGTGGCAGGAAGATTTTACTAGGAATAGGGTTGGTCTTAGAAAATAAACAGTGTGTGTAAGCGGAGGCTTTTCGAATGAATAAATCAATTTATCTCTCGGTTCTGGCGGTGTTGCTTGCGGGGTTTAGTTCTCCGGTTCAGGC
>JAGOQV010000009.1:22077-28894 GCA_018063145.1 Alphaproteobacteria bacterium | reverse complement strand
AGTTTCCAAGGGCCAACATGACTCAGGCAGAGTTGACAAGCTTTTATAAAGTTAACCAAGCACTTGGTGTACAAAGGGATGTGGGAACTTTTCCATCGGGACTCACGCAAGGGGAACTCTCTTATTTGTACAAAACCCATCCTGAGAGCTTTCCTGAAGCGGGGATGACTCAGGCGGAGATCGCTGATTACTATAAACTTTCTCAAGGCAGATATTCGGCGGCGGCGGCAGCTCTAGTATACAAAAAAAGGGCTTTGCCACAGGGTTTGTCGGCTACTGAGTTGACTCGCTACTACAAAGGAAATCCGAGTGCCTTCCCATCGCGGAGTATGACGCAAGCGGAGATTGAGGCTTATTATAGCAGCAACCAGAGTGAGTACTATCCTGCTAAAGCATCCAAAAGCGCAGCAGTAGCTGGTGGGGCGGCCAAAACAACGGCGACCAAAACGACAGCGAGTACCACCAGTAAAAAAGTGGACAGCAAGGCGATTGCAAAATATGTGGGTTTGGTTGCTGGAGGAGCTGGAGGAGCTGGAGGAGCTGTGTCCGGGTTGTTGGCGGCAGGAACTTCAGTCGGTGGGGCAAAAGGGGCTGGAACTGCTGGCTCCGTCCGGAAGTTTACCAACTTGAGTACGTTGGGCTTGACGGAAGACCAAATTGTTAAAAATAACCAAAACCAGTTAAAGGCTCTACTTGCCTTGCTTTCGAAGTAGAAGCATTCTGAGTGTTTCGATCTAAAGGGGCTCCTGAGGGAGCCCTTTTTGTTTTGCTAGGAAAAGGATAGTCTGATCCAAGTACCAAAAAAGGGGTTTTCTGTGGCAGGGTCTGAACTTTTTCTTCTTCTTGCATTAGCTGTCTTGGGTAGCGTGGCTGGACTTTTGGCTGGATTGCTGGGGGTCGGGGGTGGAACAGTCCTTGTTCCCGCTTTGTATGTTCTGGGCCATACACTCTATGCGTCCAGCTTGTCCCCTGACCAAGTTATGCACGCGGCAATAGGAACATCTCTGGCGGTTATTATTCCGACCGGTTTGAGTGCTGCTTGGGCACAATCACGGCGCGGGATGATTAACTGGGCTGTTGTTCGGCTGATGGCCCCCGGGCAAGTGATAGGGGTTGTGTTTGGTATTTGGGCGGTATCTTTTCTGCGGGGTGATTTTTTACAACTTATCTTTGCGCTGGGTCTTTTCGGACTGTCTTTTCTAACTGCTAAGAAAATTGAACCAAAACATATTATGCCGGCAGGGCTTGAAAAGAAGTATGCAGGTCCGGCAAGTCTTGGTGTTGGTTTTGTGTCTTCTTTGCTGGGAATTGGGGGGGCCATCCTCAATGTTCCGTATCTGAGTTTTTCTGGCGTTCCTTTTCGTGAGGCCATTGCCTCGGCTTCTGTCTTAGGCGTCTTGGTTGCTCTTCCTGCTGCGATTGGGTTTGGGGTGATTGGCGGAGGGGCGGCAGGGGACGGGATGCCAGATTACTTCTGGGGATATATCAATCTCAAAGCGTGGGTGTTGATCGTCCCGTTTAGCATGATGGTTGCGCCGCTAGGGGTTCGGTTGTCACATCTTCTGCCTGTTGCTCGATTGCGAACGGGGTTTGCTATTTTTTTGGTGGTGGTTGCTTGTAAAATGCTGTGGGATGTTGCTGCAAGGTGAAGGAAAGAAACTTATCAAGTTTTTCGACTGTGCCGTGGCGAGTCCTATTTTTCTTTATAGGGCTGATTTGTTATGCGGCATTTAGTTCCCCAACTCCGGATCGTCTGGGTTGGGCTGAAATTACGGTCCTAGTTCTGCTTGGAGTATCAGTGACACTGCCAAAGTTGGATAAACTTGGTGGGGCCGAGGTTTTTCTGGGGTATGGTTTGACTGTTCCCATTTTTCTTGCATTGGTGAGAGGGCATGAATCGGTTGCGGTGATGCGTGATCTTATCCCGTTCCTTTTTCTCTTTTTGCCAATGGCCTATAAGGATGTTGCGGATAATAAACACTTCATAACTTATTTTCCGAGATTGCTGGTTTTGATGGGACTGCTTTTTTCGCTCAGAACTATTGGGGCGGCGTGGCATAGAGAGGGAGTTGGTTTGTGGGAGTTTTCGTTATCTGCGCCGCCAGATTTCTTGTACCTTGCCAATTCTCCCGAAGTTTTGTTTGCTGAACTGACTCTTCAGGCATGGGCTTTTTATTACTTGGGAATGCTAGGGAGCTGGGGTCGTGGGGTTTTTATGTTTGTTCTTGCGGCGATTCCGGTTGTGGCTATGAGCATCATGCAGCAGCGGGCGTTTCTCTCTGTTTCTCTTGCCTATGTGGTTTGTTTATCGGGATTCATGTTGTGGAAGAATCCAAAAGGATTTCTGCGCTGTTTTCTTTTTCTGGGTGTCGCGGGAGTCGGTTTATATCCTTTTCTTGAAAACATATTTACCATCCTCGTGCTCAAGACCCAACTTGTGGGGCTAAACAGCCGTCTTCAAGAATGGGCTGCGGTTAGGGATGTTGTGTCTGTTTCGGTGGGGAGAAATCTTTTTGGCATGGGCTGGGGGGAGGTTTTCGAAAACCCAGCCGTAGGAGGGCTTCCGGTTGGCTACACCCATTCCTTGCTGTCTTCTTTATGGCTCAAGACGGGTCTTGTGGGAGTGGGGCTTGCGGCGTGGGCGGGAATTTCCCTCTTAAAAGGAAGTAGGCAGATGGGAACAAAAACAGTTTTTTGGCTTATTCCCGCTCTTTTGCCAGTGTTGGTCACCTTAAGTCTGTACGCTAGTCATAAATCTTTGGGATTCGGACTTTTGCTGCTTTTGGTGTGGGTTTTGCTCAAAGAAAACAGAAAACTTGAAAAATCACCTCCAGCTATGCCATAACTGGCGTGTTCTCAACACAAGCGACTACACGGAAAGAGATTATCTTCAGGAATGCGGAAGCCATCTGTTCTGCTCATTAATCGCGTTTATCCTCCGGTTCGCGGCGCAACGGGTCGCGTTTTGCGGGACTTAGCTCAGGCTTTTGCGCGTGATGGGTGGGACGTGACTGTGCTGACGACGGCGGCGCAGAGCGGAGAAAGTCAGGATGGGGAAGTTCACGTTCACCGGATTGCAGCCCGTCTTCACAAAACCGCACTGAATTATGTTTGGATTTGGCTTCGCCTTTTGTGGGTTGCTTTATCTTTGCCGCGCCACCAGCTTGTGGTGACATTGACGGACCCACCTTTTCTGGTAGTGGCAGGCCGCTTGATCTCCCGTATAAAAAAATCGACCCATATTCACTGGTGTCAGGATCTCTATCCTGACATTCTTCCGGCCTTGGGAGTCAAGCCTTCTCCGTTCCTGATGAGATTCCTACAGGGTATGTCACGGCGATCTATGAAATCTTGTGACCGTGTGGTTGCCATTGGGCGGTGTATGGCGCGCCATCTTGTCAGTACGGGCGTTGATATGTCGCGGCTTGTGACAATTCCCAACTGGCCAGACCTTGAACTCACGGCAAAAGCCGAGCCGCCTTCGATTAAGGTTCATGATGCGGCTAACAGCAATCGAGCGCGGGCTGTTCTAAAGGCCAAGCCTTTTTTTGTTGATGAAGAGCCGAAGTTTAGGGTCCTTTATGCAGGAAATATTGGTCGGGCCCATCCGGTTGCAACGTTGTTGCAAGCTGCAGAAAATCTTTTGGCAACTTTTCCTGAAATAGAGTTTGTTTTTGTAGGAGAGGGCCCAGGATTTGATGCCTTAGCACGCGAGAGAGCCTCAAGGGGGCTTGATAATATTCGTTTGCTTCCTCCCCAGCCAGCGGCTCGTCTCAAAGACTTGATGGAAAGCGGAGATGTTCATTTAATTAGCATGAAACATGAAGTGATGGGAATGTTGGTTCCCTCGAAGCTTTATGCGGCTTTGGCGGCGGGGCGGCCTTGCGTGCTCATTGGTCCTGAACAATCGGAAACGGCTCGTGTCCTAAAAGAATTTGGGGCAGGTCAGGTTATTCCTCAAGGCAATGCTGTGGCTTTGGCAGAAGCGATTAAAACCTATCGGCTTGACGGGGACGCATGGTTTTCCGCTCAGCAAGGGGCCTTGAAAGCGGCAGAGAATTTCACGCCGGATGGGTCCTTGGCCTCTTGGGTCAAGGGAGCCCGCGAGATCGTGCGGTATAAGGCTGCATGACCCGGGGGATTCACAGAGAAGAAAATCTTTTGGCTCTTATCCACCGTGTATGGGCGCAGCGGAAATCTGTAGCATTAGGATCTGGGGCTGGAATTTTATGCGCCTTGCTTCTTCTTGTTTTCCTCGTTCCCCACTATGAAGCAACGATGATTGTTTCTCCCGTTGTTCAAAACGGGCGCAGCGGGAATTTTCTAGAGGGCGGACAGGGAAACGGAAGGTCAATTGACTCAGGTGGTCAGGTTGGGCCGCTCCTTCCAGAAGAGTTCACGCGATTTGAACAAATTTTCCGTGAACAAAGCGTGGCTTCGGTGCTGATTAAATACCAAGACATCATGCAAAAGGTCAGTGAAGATCGGAGCGTGCGTTTTGGGGGAACTGAAATATTATCTGCGGCAGAACTGACCGAGTATCTTAAAGATAAGCTAACATGGGAACCTCTTGGGCCGAGTTCTAGTCGGCGCATATCCTATCGCCATCCTGATCCTGAATTTGCTGTGAAGTTTGTATCAAGGGTTCACAAGATTACAGATGAGCTCATTCGGGCGCAGGTGCGGGTTGAAACGGATGAGCAAATTTCGTGGATTAAAAGGGAACTGGGCAAAACAGTTAACCCCGACCACAGACAGGCTCTGGCTCAGCTATTGATGGGAGAGGAGCGGCGGCGAATGCTTATTTCAATGGATAGGCCTTACGCTGCGATGGTTGTGGAACCAGCCGCTTCTCGTGTTCGGCCAGTTTCTCCGCAGCGTTTGTTGCTTTTGTTATTGGCAAGTTTGGTGGGGGGCGTGGCCGGATTCTTTCTTTCATCTTCTGGCATAGGAAAGAATCGGCATGGCTAAGATTCCGGTTTCGGTGGTGGTTGCTACGAAAAACGAATCTGCAAGAATAGCCGAGTGCCTAAGAGCTCTGGAAGAGTTTCAAGAAGTTGTCGTTGTTGATTCGCAAAGTCCTGATGGGACTGCGGAAAAGGCTCGGGAGCTTGGGGCCCGTGTGGTCCCTTTCAACTGGAATGGGGTTTATCCCAAAAAACGGCAGTGGATTTTGGATAACGTTTCTCTTCTTTCCGATTGGGTTTTCTTTGTGGATGGTGACGAGATTGTGACAGAGTCCTTGAAACGGGAAATGAAGCGTCTTTTTGCAGGGGAACCAAGTTGTGCCGGATATTTCATCAAGGGACAATACAGGGCCAGAGGTAAACTTTTGAAGTTTGGTTTGCAAAACAACAAATTGGCTCTCCTGAATCGGCGCAAGGTAGAATTTCCGGTCGTTGATGATCTTGATATTTTCGGGATGGGGGAAATAGAAGGCCATTATCAACCTGTCCTCAAGCCAGACTTTACAAGCAAAAAAATAGGGTTTTTGAAATCTCCTCTTACTCATCTGGCGTGCGAAGATATGCGGGGATGGGCTTTCCGTCACGAAAAATATGCGAAGTGGGAGGCCGGAATGAACCGCAAAGGGGCGTGGCCTCACGACCCTGTGCTGTGGAGAGAGCGGGTAAAGACGTTTCTTCGCGCCTCACGGTTTCGTCCTGAGCTGATGTTTTTGCATAGCTATGTTCTGAAGCTTGGGTTTCTTGATGGCTCTGAGGGCAGGGAACTGGCACGGGGCCGCTATCTCTATTACAAACGAATCGCAGATCTAATGGCGGCGTGACTGAGTCCACCAGTAAAGCGGTGGACAAAGGCGGCGGACGAAATGGGCGAGAGCTTGGCGAACATAGATAAGGATGTTTTGCCACAAAGGAACAGCGGCTTGTTGGGCGCGGCTGTGAAACTGTTCTTTTCTTCCCAATTGAACCAGTCTTTGTGAAACGCCCCCACTTTCAAAAAGGCAGATGGGGAAATGAAGGCGAAGACAATTTTTGGGGAGGCTCAGAAAACGCAAAGTCAAATCGTAATCGGCGGCAATACGGTAAGAAAGATTATAACGCAAAGAGTCAAGCGAGAGGCGGTTATATAGCATCGCTTGGTGATGGGTAAACAGTCCGTTTATCAAACTCTGGTGAGGTTTGGCACGTTTAAGGTTCTTCTGTTTTTCGTCTCCTTCCCATGCGTCGCCATAGATAAAATCAGGCAGGGGGGATGGTAATTCTGATTTAATTTTCTCAAGAGTATTTTTATCAGCCAGACAATCTCCGGCATTCAGGAATAAGAGGAAATGCCCCTGAGCTTTCTCTATTCCTTTGTTCATGGCATCATAAAGCCCATTGTCGGGTTCTGAAACTTGTGTGAAATTTTCAGGCTTGGGCAGAGATTCGAGAAAAGCCAAGGTTCCGTCTTTTGACGCGCCGTCAATGATAATCCATTCAAAATCCGAACAGGTTTGCTCCAGAACGCTTGCGGCGGTCTTTTGTAATCCGGCGAGGTTGTTCATGGTGATGGTAATCAGGGTGAAGAGAGGGGCGGGCATAAGGGACTACCTTTGGCAAAACTCGCCGAATTTTCTTCTATTTCCCTTGTTTTGCATAGGGGAAAGTTTTGGAACTTTGTCATTTCTACAGCGCATCTCTGGGGCGGTGATTCGTCAATTTCTGATTCTTTCCCCTCACCTACATCCTCTCCCTCAAGGGGAGAGGACTTTATTTTTTCCCTCTTTTTCCCTCTCCCCTTGCGGGAGAGGGATAGGGTGAGGGGGGATTTGAGTCTAACCTAAATCCAAAGAGGCAAGCCGTTCATCCAAGCC
>JAGOQV010000009.1:19629-21977 GCA_018063145.1 Alphaproteobacteria bacterium | reverse complement strand
CTCTCCCTCAAGGGGAGAGGACTTTATTTTTTCCCTCTTTTTCCCTCTCCCCTTGCGGGAGAGGGATAGGGTGAGGGGGGATTTGAGTCTAACCTAAATCCAAAGAGGCAAGCCGTTCATCCAAGCCTTTTATTTCTTCACGGGTTTCTGAAGCATTTGATTGGTATCCCTTCAACTCTCTTCTTCTCCGACTCAGTGTTGCTGCATCCAATGCACAGGCTTTAAGGCCAACAATTGTCAATAGGCCCCCAGCTGTACTAAAAAGAGCAGCCTCTAACCCAGGTAATAGATTGTTATGGTATTCTCTCTGGATGCTCTCACGAGCATGCTGCTCACAAAGAGAGAGAGACTTTGGGGTGGCTGGGGTCTGGAACTTTTTTGCCAAGTCCGTGCATGTGGTTTTTGCGCGAGCCTCTACGATATCCTCAGTGATAAGTAGTTTATATGAGAGATACCCTGCATCTGCCGCGATAGCGACAGAGAAAATAGTTGTCACGACGCTATGTCTAAGAGATTTTTTCGCGCTTCCAATGCTGGTTTCTATTACCCGAATCTCCCCCTCACGGCTCTCAAGGTCTTTCTGGGCGAGGCGTTTTGTCATTTCTAGGTATTTTTTGCTTCCCTCTTCCAGCCCTTCCAGAGGGTCTGTGCCATGTATGCTCATTTTCGGATCCCTTTACCATAAATTATAAAATAGTGATATGACAATATCATGCCCGTTGCGCAATTGTCAACTTTTTCAATCGTCATCGGCAAGGTCTTCGGCGAAAATGGCGGTGGTGGCAAGGCTGGCCAGAATTTGGCTGAGGTCTTTGGCTCCGTCCATGAAGCTATACGGCTTGGGGTCGCGGGGGACAATAATGGTTGATCCTGGTGGGACGAAGGCGGGGTTGTGATTCCAACTCGAAACAGCCAGAGGCTGGGCACTTCCATTTGGATAAACAACAAAGGCACGATCCTTATCGGCGTTGTAAGTGAATCCCCCTGCCTCGGCGATGTAATCTTTGGGAGTTTTTTCTGTGCGGAATTGTAAAGCAGCCGGAGAAAGAATTTCTCCTGCCACTCTCACATTCAGGGGACGCTTGGGAATAAAGATACGGTCTCCACCTTCGAGTAAAATATCCAATTGAGGTTGCGAAGCCAAAACCCCCGGGTCAGCTTCGACGGTAATGCGTCCTACGGCATCGGTTTGTTTCATCTCAAGGATGAGTTCGCGGGCAATTGCGATTTCTTTTGGGTCTGGTTTTTTATCGGCATCGGTTTCTTCAAGGGAGGCTGCGAGTTTCATCTCCAGATCTCTGGCTTGGGATTTGAAACGAACTTCTTCGCGTTTGCGTTCACTGGCACGGCTAAAAATGGCTCCGGCAGGATAGGCCTGTTCGGAAAGTCCGCCAGCTCTTTCGATCAAAGTTTTCAAACTATCCCCGGGGAGAAGATCAAAACTTCCCGGGTTCTTTACTTCTCCAGCCAATAGAACATGGTTGTCTTCAACGCGCCGGAAGGTTTGCCCTACGCGTATTGTGTCCCCGACCATCAAGCGAGTTTTGTGGCTAGTGGGTGAGTCCAAATCCAATTTACGTCGGGGCAGGCCAGTTGAGCTTCCGTTGGGGCTTGAAATTTCGACCTCGTGGGAATTGGCCTCGGTGGTTAATCCTCCGGCAACGGCTACGGCTGACTCAAGATTGGTTCCTTTGGCAATCGGGTAGACCCCGGGATTGCGTACAGCTCCACGAATGAAAATAGATTGTTCTATGAGGAAAGATTTTAGTTGGGCACTGCGGCTAGAGGAAGCTGATTCTTTTTCGGTTTCTTGGCCGTCTTCGGGAAGAGAAGAATCAGATTTCGGAGCCTTCAGATTGAGAATCTGAGAACGGGAAAAGAGATGGACAACATCTCCGCTCTTCAGAGTCTTATCGTCCTCTCCAGAGAGAATTTGTCGTGGAGAAAAGCTAATCAATTCTGGTGAGAGAGTTTTGTCATTCCATCGTTCAATCACGGCAATCAGGGGATAAATATCTTCTCCCAATACCGAATCATCATGCAAAAGGTCAGAAAGGGTTGGTGTTTCTGAGAGGGCATGACTTCCGGCCTCTCGCGTGCTGCCCACCAACTCAACAGTTCCTTTGCGTTGTTTCTGATTCTCTCTGATGGTCAAAACATCTCCGTCTTCGAGAACATGGGCATCTGGATCAGAAATTTCTTCAACTTGTTCGCCCCCATTTTCTGACTGGGCAATATGCAAGAAACGGTGATGACCCGAAGAGAGAAGCCCTCCTGAGAGTTGTAAGACATCGTTAAGGGCAAGACGCTGGCTCTTTGGTGCGCTTGGGTTTTCATCTAACTGCAGA
>JAGOQV010000009.1:9629-14629 GCA_018063145.1 Alphaproteobacteria bacterium | reverse complement strand
TTGGAGGTGCAGGCTAGGACATCCAGGAAATAACTCCAGCGTATAGACCGTACCCTAAACCGACACAGGTGGATTGGTAGAGAATACTAAGGCGATTGAGAGAACGGTGTTGAAGGAACTCGGCAAATTGCATGCGTAACTTCGGGAGAAGCATGCCCTGTCAGAAGGCAACTTTTGGCAGGGGGCACAAACTAGGGGGTAGCGACTGTTTACCAAAAACACAGGGCTCTGCGAAATCGAAAGATGACGTATAGGGTCTGACGCCTGCCCGGTGCCGGAAGGTTAAGAGGAGATGTTAACGCATTGAATCGAAGCCCCGGTAAACGGCGGCCGTAACTATAACGGTCCTAAGGTAGCGAAATTCCTTGTCGGGTAAGTTCCGACCTGCACGAATGGCGTAACGACTTCCCCGCTGTCTCCAACACCGACTCAGTGAAATTGGATTCCCCGTGAAGATACGGGGTTCCCGCGGTCAGACGGAAAGACCCTATGAACCTTTACTATAACTTTGCAGTGGCATTACGATTGTCATGTGTAGGATAGGTGGGAGGCTTTGAAGCCGGGACGCTAGTTTCGGTGGAGCCAACCTTGAAATACCACCCTTGACCTTCGTGATGTCTAACCAAGCTCCGTTATCCGGAGTTGGGACCCTGCATGGCGGGTAGTTTGACTGGGGCGGTCGCCTCCCAAAGTGTAACGGAGGCGCGCGATGGTAAGCTCAAGACGGTCGGAAATCGTCTTCAAGAGTGCAATGGCATAAGCTTGCCTGACTGTGAGACTGACAAGTCGAACAGAGCCGAAAGGCGGTCATAGTGATCCGGTGGTTCCGCATGGAAGGGCCATCGCTCAACGGATAAAAGGTACTCTAGGGATAACAGGCTAATAGCGCCCAAGCGTCCCCAGCGACGGCGCTGTTTGGCACCTCGATGTCGGCTCATCTCATCCTGGGGCTGTAGTAGGTCCCAAGGGTATGGCTGTTCGCCATTTAAAGAGGTACGTGAGCTGGGTTCAAAACGTCGTGAGACAGTTTGGTCCCTATCTGCCGTGGGTGTTGGATACTTGAGAGGATCTGTCCTTAGTACGAGAGGACCGGGATGGACATACCTCTGGTGTATCGGTTGTTCCGCCAGGAGCAGTGCCGAGTAGCTAAGTATGGAAGGGATAAACGCTGAAAGCATCTAAGCGTGAAACCCGCCTCAAAACAAGGTATCCCTATCAGAGCCGTGGAAGACCACCACGTTGATAGGCCAGGTGTGGAAGCGCAGTAATGCGTGCAGCTAACTGGTACTAATTGCTCGATTGGCTTAAATTCTTCACGCCAAGGCCTTTGGGCATTGGTTTGAACGATTGCGCGCAGTGATAAATTCACTGTTGCCGTGAGCTTGATTGGTTTTTGTTTTTATTGTTAAAGTTTTTTGATCTGACACTATATAGTTTTAGGAATTCTGTGCTTCGATGACCTGGTGGTTATGCCAGGAGTGAAACACGCCATCCCATCCCGAACTGGAATGTGAAAAACCCTAGGGCCGATTGTACTATGTCTCAAGGCATGGGAGAGTAGGTCGCTGCCAGGTCTTCCAAGCACAGAGCTTCTAAAAAAATCCTTTAAAACTTATCCACTTTTCATTGCCCCGATCTGTTTGGTCGGGGTTTTGTTTTGCAAGAATTTTTGCAAGGATTGCTGGTAATGACCTATGCAATAGGGGATGAAGACAACCGCCCGTGGGGGCATTACCAAGTAACCTCTATTGGGCGCAATAGTTTGGGCGCGGGCTTGTGTGAAAAACATTTGCGGATTGATCCGCACGCTGTTCTTTCTCTTCAGTCCCACCGTTGGCGACAAGAAACTTGGCTTGTTCTCTCTGGAGAGCTAACGGTGTTGGTTGGCAATCGGCGGTGGCTGGCGCGAACTGGGGAGCAGGTTGTTGTTCCTGCTATGACATTGCATTCTATGGCTAATTTGACAGATTCCGCTTGCATCGTCCATGAAACTCAGGAGGGGGCCTGTTCGGAAGATGATATTATCCGCTACGTTGATCCTTATGCGCGGCGCACAGATCTTCCTTTGGTTCAAGATGCGGCTTTTTTGGCCAGTATGAATCTTTATCTGGATTTATTGGCTGAACTTGGCTTCGATTTGTCGCAAGCCAAGCAAAATCAAAGCGTTTCTTCACGATAAAAGCCTCAAAACTTCTAGGGGAATTCTTGGTCTTGCCCTTACTGGGGAGGACGGATAGTATAACTTCTAGTCATTTTCTCCTCCTCTTATAGAGACCATCATGGACGATTTTCTTAAGATTATTGAGTTGATTTCAACATTGCCGAAGGAGTTTGTGCCTTCGTCAAACGCGCTTGGCCGCGTTCTAGCAGAGCCCATGCGGGCGAGAGTGTCTCTTCCGGCAACGAATGTGGCAACGATTGACGGGTTTGCGGTTCGCAGCGAGGATGTAGACCGAATCCCGACAACGCTTTTTATTCAAGGGGAGTCGAACTCGACTCATCCTTTTCGAGGCACTCTTCATAAGGGCAATGCGATTCGGACCGCCGCAGGGGGCAGGGTTGCAAATGGTGCCGATTCCTTGGTGGAAGTTGCCAAGGTTGTTGAACAAGAAGACTCAATCACGTTGAACGCGCATCCGGTCTATGGGGAGAATATTTGCCCAGCGGGGATGGATTTTTCTCCAGAAACCGAATCGTTCCAGCCCGGGACGGTTATGAACTCTCGGTTGGTGGGGCTTGCTTCAACAATGCATTTGCTTTGGCTTCCTGTTGTGCGACGTCCACGGGTGGCGATTCTCGCTGTGGGCAACGAGTTGGCTATGCCTGGGGAGGCAACCGATCAGAATAATATTACGGCGTCTTCTCTTTATACGATTCCGGCGAACGTGGTGGCTTCGGGTGGGGAGCCTGTCATTTTGGGGATTGCTAACGATTCTTTAGACATGGTGAGAGGAAAAATCCGCGATTCCGCAGGATGTGATTTGTTGATTACGACGGGGGGAACCTCGGCGGGGGCAGGCAATCTCATGCGCAAAGCTTTGGAAGGAATTACCGATGACATTAAAACATTGCGGATTCAGCTAAAGCGGAACGACTTGATGTTTTTCAGTCATTATAATGGGGTTCCAATATGTTCCTTGCCTGGAAATCCAACATCTTCTAGCATTTATTTTTCAATGTTTGTGCGTCCGATCATTAACAAGATGGTGGGAGTTCGTGAGGCTCCCAAACAATACGCTATTTTGGGGCGCAGCCTTGATGAGTATGATACGGGGGTTGCTTATTTACACGCCTCTTTGAGCATTGATTCTTCAGGAACGTATCAGGTAATACCTATGTCGGCTCAGGATGGGTTTTTGTTAACTGAACTGGCCAAAGCCGATTGCTTGCTGGTGGTAAAAGAAAATAAAAACCTCAAAAAAGGCGACTATGTTGAAGTGATACCGTTCTCACATTCTTTAATCAGCACCTAGACCGGAGGTTTTGTTATGCTCTCTTTTCTTTCTATTTTGGGAGCTGCAGCCTTGATGGCGGCTCCGGCTCAGGCAGCGGATGCTTTCAAGCTTGAGAGCAAAACCTTGACAGAGGGAAGCGTGATGGCGCAAGCCCAAGTTTATAAGGGATTTGGATGCAGTGGAGGGAATATTTCTCCCGATCTCTCATGGAGCGGGGCTCCTGAAGGAACGAAATACTTTGCGGTGACCGCTTTTGATCCGGATGCTCCAACTGGAAGCGGATGGTGGCATTGGTTGGTGGTGAATCTTCCGGCTTCTGTCACGTCTTTAGATGCCGGCGCGGGGAGCGCGGGCGGAAAACTTCCTCCAGAAGCTTTGCAAACACGAACAGATTTTGGCCAATCTGGATATGGGGGGGCGTGCCCTCCCGTGGGGGACCCTCCCCATCGCTACATTTTTATAGTTTATGCTCTCAAGGACAAAGTGCCGGTTGAAGCGGAAAACTCGGGGGCGATGGTGGCGTTTAATCTGCGAACGCTCAAATTGGCAGAAGCTTCCATCACTGTGACATATGGGCGTTAGACGGTGCAGCGCGAAAATAGCCCTTTGAGGGTGCCTAGAATTTTTGTCATTAACATGGCGAAGGACGAAGGGCGGCGACAGGCCATGCTAAAACGCGCCGCCGAGATGGGGCTAGATCTGGAATTTTTTGAAGCGGTTAATGGACGGAATTTGTCCCCCGACCAAATGGCGTTGTACGATAGCAAAAAACGCTGTCAGTTTTTCGGAAGAGATTTAACCCTTGGAGAGATAGGATGTTTGTTGTCTCATCGCGGGATCTACGAAAAGATGGTACAGGAAAATATTCCGGTTGCGATTATTTTGGAAGACGATGTGATATTCGAACCAGATGCCAAAGAGGTGTTTGCGTCTTTGCCTCATTCGTCTGTCCCGTGGGATGTCATCCGCTTTCTTGGCAGTGCAAAAATATACGCAAGGGGCTGCCGTAAAATAGCCCCTCTCATCGGGCGGTACTGGATGGCGCGGCTCCCGACAGCTCCTGGCGGGGCGCATGGCTACATGATAAAACGAGAAGCTGCGCAGGTGATGTTAAAGCATATGCAGAAAAATTGGCTTCCGATTGATACTCTTCAAGGGCGGACGTGGGAAACGGGGCTTGAAACCTTGGTAGTTTATCCTGCCCCTCTTTACCCAGATCAACAGGAAGCTTCAACCATTGGGGATGACCGCTTTGACAAGTCGGTTCAACTGCAAGGACTAGCTCGCGTCTTTTTCCCCATTTGCCGCGCCAGATACAAACTGGGCGAATTGCTTGGGAAGAAATATATCTATTTGACTTCGTGGGTTCGGGATCGGTCCTATGGTTCATAGTTTTAACAAGCGGGGGGACTGCAAAAAATGACGAAAGATTTAATTGGAGCTTCACGGGCTTTGCAATACGAGGAGCCACTTCTGTGGGAATTGGAACAGGCGGACGAGAGTGGTGTGGATTTGCCTGCTCTTTCAGGGAGGCCTTTGCGAACG
>JAGOQV010000009.1:0-9529 GCA_018063145.1 Alphaproteobacteria bacterium | reverse complement strand
AATGACGAAAGATTTAATTGGAGCTTCACGGGCTTTGCAATACGAGGAGCCACTTCTGTGGGAATTGGAACAGGCGGACGAGAGTGGTGTGGATTTGCCTGCTCTTTCAGGGAGGCCTTTGCGAACGGGAAAAGAGCCGCGAAAAGAAATTGGCCTTCCTCTTTTGAAGGAACCCCAAGTCCTGCGGCATTTTGTTCGGCTTTCAACCAAGAATTTTTCGATAGACCACGGCTTTTTTCCTCTGGGGTCTTGTACGATGAAGCACAACCCACGCCTGAACGAGAAGTTGGCGAGGCTTTCAGGGTTTTCTGGGATCCATCCTTTGCAAGACGAGTCAACAGTGCAAGGGGCTTTGCGGTTGATGTTCGATCTACAAAATTGGCTGGGGGAATTGACGGGCTTGAGAGGGGTCTGTCTGTCTCCTGCAGCAGGGGCGCACGGGGAACTGGCTGGCCTCATGACCATTCGCCGCGCTCATGAAGCAAACGGACAGGGCCACCGCACAGTTATTTTGTGTCCGGATTCGGCTCATGGAACCAATCCAGCGACAGCGGCGATGTGCGGTTATACCATTCGGGTTATTCCTACCAAAGACACGGGCTGTGTGGATGTTGAGACTTTTCAGTCCGTGTTGGGCGATGGTAAGGATGTGGCGGGGATGATGGTTACCAACCCCAATACTTGCGGACTCTTTGAGAAAGACATTGTTCAGATTGCTGAGCTTCTTCATAAAGCAGGCGGCTATTTTTATTGTGACGGGGCGAATTTTAATGCCTTGGTGGGGTCTGTGCGTCCGGTTGATTTCGGGGTTGATGTCATGCATATCAATTTGCACAAAACCTTTTCGACTCCGCATGGCGGGGGAGGGCCTGGCTCTGGTCCTATCTGTGTGACAAAGGAACTTGAGCCGTATCTCCCTGTCCCTTGCGTTGTCAAAAAAGATGGGGTGTTTCATCTCGAAACACTCGAAAATCGTCCTTCTAGTTGTGGAAGAATTAAAGGATTTCACGGGCAATTTGGGATGCATATTCGGGCGTTGGCGTATATGCTTTCGCATGGAAAAGATGGTCTTCGTCAAGTCTCCCGCGATGCTGTCTTGTCTGCGAACTATATTCTGGCGAATCTTAAAGAAGATTTTCACGCCCCATTTGCAGATCGACCTTGTATGCATGAATGCCTGTTGACGGACAAAAAACAAAAAGACTCGGGTGTCACAACAATTGATATTGCCAAGACTTTGATCGAATACGGAATGCATCCGATGACGATTTATTTTCCCTTGGTTGTTTCGGGTGCGATGCTTATTGAGCCAACAGAAACCGAGAGCAAAGATATGTTAGATCGGTTTATTGCGGTGATGAAAATGATTGCGAGTACTGCGCAGGGTGAGAAGGCAGAAGACCTGCAAGTTAACCCTGTAAGCGTGCCACGTCGGCGATTGGATGAAGTTGGTGCGGCGCGAAATCCACGCCTGAAATGGTGTGGGTGAGTCGCAAAATCACCAAATTATAAAAATCAATTTCAAAAAAATATCCTTCTTGAGTCAATGGGTTATGGGTGATTTTCCCAGACTCGGATTTGATTTCTTCCGCCTTAGTGCTATAGTGACTTCAATCACAAAAAAACTTACAGGAGGTATATTATAATGAAACGGTTTCTCCCTTTAAGAGCTGCGTTCGGTAGTGACACTGTTGCGCGGGACATTGCGGACAGCTGCGGCGGTTTGTCGTGGAGTTTGCAGACGGTCCAGATGGTTCTGGCAACGCTGAGGCGTTTGCATCTTTCCTACCACGGCCCACTTCTCAATTTGCCGCCGGTTGGTGGGCCTTCTTCGTCTCGCGCGGCTCTGGCGGCTCCCAAACCAAGGCGTTCTCTAACTCACAAGTAACGCGATAAGATGAAATGAACAAAAGAGGGGGGTATTCACCCCCTCTTTTTTGCTTGGAGTTTGCGCAGAATCTTGGCCTTTGCCCTTGAATTTGGGGAGAAAAGGGGTAAGTATCTGGGTGAAGTTCACTGGAATTTAACCGTTTAGTAAAGGAAAGAAAATCATGCTTGGAATTGGCGATTTAGTGCCTGAATTTGAAATTGTTGGTGTAAAGCCAAAATTTATGAAACACGAAGAAAACGGTCAGTCCGCTTTTGAAACCATCACGCAGGAAAGTTTTCCTGATAAGTGGAAAGTTTTTTATTTCTATCCGAAAGATTTTACCTTTGTTTGCCCAACTGAAATTGTTGAGTATGCAAAACTGAATAAAGACTTTGCAGATCGCGATTGCATTCTTATGGGCGGCAGCACAGATAACGAATTTTGCAAACTGGCTTGGCGTCGTGAACACAAAGATTTGCACAATTTGGATCAATGGATGTTTGCAGATACCAATGGGTCTTTGGTTGACGGTCTTGGCATTCGCGAGGAATCTGGTGTGGCGTATCGCGCAACGTTTATTGTGGACCCACATAATGTTATTCAGCACGTCTCGGTGAATAGCCTCAGCGTTGGACGCAATCCGAAAGAAACCCTCCGTATTCTGGATGCGCTGCAAACTGATGAACTATGTCCTTGTAACCGTCCGGTTGGCGGCGATCATATTGATCTGAAGCAGGTGGCCTAACATGAGCATCGATCAATTAAAGGACTCTCTTGCCGATTATGCCAAGGACATTAAACTCAACCTCTCCAATTTGATGGGGGAGGAAGCTTTGTCCCAGCAACAGCTTTGGGGAACTTTTTTGGCGTGTGCCTTAGCCACACGGCAGGAGGATGTAATCCGAGCAATCGCAACGGAAGCCTCGTCTAAGTTATCTCCGGAAGCTCGGAATGCGGCGTGTGCTTCGGCCTCGATCATGGCGATGAACAACGTCTATTACCGGACGGTCCACTTGATGACCAATAAGGAGTATCAAAATCTTCCAGCCAAACTGCGGATGACGGTTATTGCCAACCCGGGTGTGGACAAGGTGGATTTTGAACTCTGGTCATTTGCTGTTTCGGCTATTTCTGGTTGCGGAATGTGTCTTGATGCGCATGAGGCTCAGCTGCGTGCAGCAGGGGTTAGCACGGAACAGATCCAGTGTGCCATTCGCATCGCAGCAGCGGTGAATGCAGCGGCGACGGCAAAGGAAGCGGGGAATATTCTCTCTGCGTCTATGGCTCAAGCAGCTTAGGCCGACCAAAAGAGATTTACAGGAAAATAAAATCACCTCCGGCTAGAGATAGACCGGAGGTGATTTTATTTAAGGGGTCTGTTGTCGCACGCTCTCTTTTATTTATTGATTAGTTTTTCAGCCTCTGTGATTTGCTCAGGCGTCATCCTTCTTTTGATATATTCGAGGTCGTTTATGGCCTGTGCGTTACCCTGACGGGCGGAGAGCGCAATCCATCGATAGGACTGTACCACATCTTTCGGAACACCACGGCCATCCCCATACATCACACCAAGATCGTCTTGGGCGATGGGGTTTCCTTGTTCGGCGGATTTCTTGACCCAATCAAAGGCTTTTTCTTCATCTTTTTCAACCCCTTGGCCAACAGAATACATGTATGCCAAATAATGTTGAGCCATAGCGTTTCCTGCGTTGGCAGCGCGTAAGAAATACTCAACGGCCTTTACATCATCTTTTGCCACGCCACTCCCTTTGAAATAGGCAAGGCCTTGAGCATAATCTTGCTGTGCTGGCGTAAGCTTGATGGGAGGGGCTTGCAGAATTTTAGGATGGACTTGGTCACGATAGGCATCCGGAATAAGAACATCAGTTTCAGTGCAGGTGGATAAGGCCGGATCGGTAATCTTGATAAGGTCCGAAAGGATGGACGGACTTTCTTGTGTAGGAGCTTTTTCAAGGATGGATTTTATTTCAGGATTGATATTATCCGAGTCTTGGAGCGGATTTTGAGCGCAGGCCGCTGGGTTTGCGCCATATTGGACCAATAACTCGACAGCTTCGACATTCCGCGACTGCACTGCGTTTAGAAGGGGGCTGGTCCCATAATCTTTGCACACATTCGGATCTATCCCTTGTTGCAAAATCAACTCTAATGCACGCCGTGCAGAGGAAGTTAAAGATTTTGATCGAATACTCTGCATTTCTAAAAGGTCACTGGATTTTGGTTTAACCCCATGATCAATTAGATACCGGACCGTTTTTTCGAATGTCGCTCGGGCAATCAACGGTTCATACCCAACCGGTCCATCAAGTCTCGCTCCCTTATCAACCAACAATTTTGTGATTTCAAGGTTGTCGTCGCCATTGTTAACTGAGTAAAAAATGGGTGAGATTCCTCCGGTACGTTGGTTGACATCCGCTCCGGCGGCAATAGCCTCTTTCACTTTCTCGATATTATTTTCTCGAATGGCCTTCAAAAGAGGATCATTCAATAGACGTTCCCGCGATTTTCCATCGTCTGGTTTATTAGATTGAGGCTCAATCCCCTGTTTTTCCAATTTTTCGAGTAAAGTTTTATAAGGCTCTTGATGGGAGGGCTGTCCATATTCAGTTGCGGTTTTTAAGGAATATTTGATGACATCGGCAAAATTACGCGATCCAGACTGATTTACTTTTGGGTTTGCCCCATGATCCAGTAGATAAGAAATAAGTTGATAATGCAGGACAGGCTGATCTTTGGAAAAACTCATGAAAGCACCCGTAAAAAGAGCAGATTCTCCATCGAAATTCTGAGCATTGATGTCAATGCCGCGATCAATCAAAATCTGGGAAATTTCCATTGCTTCTTTTACACGCTTTCCGCGGCTATTGGTTGCGTAATGAAGAGCTGTGTTTCCTATTGCATCAATTGCCTTTGGGTCTACCCCTATATCCAAAAGCTGTTTGACAAGCCCAACATCACTATAATAGGCCGCCATGTGAAGGAGGTTATACCCCCGATAAGGTGAGGTTGGGAGTGTGTCAACGCCGTTGTAACTTGTATAGTTCCCCATCTTCCGCAGTGTTAAACTATTCAAAAATGTTTTGAAGTCAGGGGCAAATTCGGGGTTTGCCTCGTATAACTTTTTGGCAACCTCGATAACGGGTAAATTACATACACCTTGAATATCAACGCCGGATTGATATTTTTCAGCCTGATCTTTGTTTAAATATTGAGTGCTCACCATCCCAAATAAAAATTGTACATCAGTTATTGGGATCAGTTTATAGGTTTTCTTAATCACAAGCGCAGGTTTTTGAATAACCGCTACGTTGCTTTCCGACATAATTTTATCAGCTTGTTTCCGAAAAGACTCGTATTCAGGTTCAGCCGAATACGGGAGACATTTTTTCTTATTCACCAGATTTGGATCTGCTCCGGCGGCCATTAAGACACGGATGACTTCGAGATAGGGGAGTTCATCAACACCCCAATGAATGGGAGGGCCATCAGCAGGCGTTCGGTTAATAGGCCCTTGTAAAGCCTGACAAAGAGGCGTCTCTTCCTCTGATATTGGATTTGGGAACGCCTTGTTTTTAATAAGCGCGGTCACGGCAGATACGTTCCCGGCCCGCGCCCAAACATGAAGGGGAGTTGTTCGGTTGGCATCTATTACGTTCACATCGACGCCCTGTGACACCAAGAAATCAATTGTGTCTGGGTCTGATACCCCAAATAATGTATCCGAACCCTTTAAATCTGTACCATGGGCTGCTAATAATTTTAAAATGGCAAGTTGATCGGCAGGTTTTATTTTATACGAATTTGAAATCGCCGCATACGCATATCGGAGATCCTTCGCAGAATACCCACCTTCCAAAACCCTTTTGACGGTATCAACATCCCCATTATAAAGAGCATTATTTAAAACAGATTCTTGGTCGCCACTCACCGCTCCGGAATCTTGCAAGTAATCTGCGATATCCTGACGGTCTTTTTCAACCGCAATATCATAGGCCGTGAACCCACGATTATTTTTTATTTTTAAATCTGCACCAAGTTGGACCAAATTTTTGACCTGATCTACGGTGATTTTTTTGCTGTAATCATCATTCAATATCTTCTGTAGGGGTGTATTTCCTTCATATCCGATCAGATTAATATTTCCTCCATGTGAGATTAATACTTTTAAAATCTCTGGGGTTTTGTCATGGGCGTGAGCGTGCATAACAGATCCATAGTTACTAATGTGATTAGGATCGGCTTTTTTATCCAACAAAAAGTTCACAATTTGAACATCTGTGGCTTGTTCAAGGGGAGTGCTGCCATATTCGAGTTCAGGTTGATTGACGTCGGCTCCTTGGCTCACCAATTTTTGAACAATTTTATAATTGTTTGTGCTGGCTGCCAAAAACAATGGGGTCTTCCCTTTGGCATCGGTCATATCAACTTTTGCTCCCCTATCAATCAAGAAATCTGCAATATCATCATATTTCTTCTGAATGGCAATGTGCAGGATAGGCGCAGAAAATAAACCGATCTCTTTATAATCATCATTTTGACGCATCACACGGCTAACGGCGTTTACATCCGCGCCGTGATTGATGAGGGATTTTACCTTGACCAAATCTCCTGACCGAACGGCCGTTACAATTTCAGGGTCTTCAACTGGCGGGACAATTTGTTTGAATAGAACGGGCGCACGCTTAAATGAAAGTTCAGGCGGGTTACCAGATTTCTTTGCGGCGTTCATCAAATCCATATGTTTTGCAATAATACCCGCAATATGAATTCGGTTAGGATCCTTTTGTTGTATATTATAAGCAAGACGATCACGGTAGGATTCGGGGATTTCAATCGGATAAGATAAAAAAGTTTCTAAAAATGGGTCACTCGAAGACCCCGATCCAAATTGAAAAACCGTGTCCAGTATTTTTTCTGGATCGTACTTTACACCCTTCGCCATCAAGATTTTAAAAGCATTATCCCCAAATGGAAATGTGGCATCCAACATACTCCGTTTATAACTATTCTCACGCCCATCATTGATTTCCGCATTGATATCGGCTCCACGTGCAATCAATTCGGATGTCAAATCAATATCCCCTTTGTTGACAGCAATATGCAGAGGGGTCTCCCCACGGTCATTCCGAAAATTGATGTTAGGGTTATATTTTAAGATTAACGTCACAACGTCATACCGGTTAGCCCGAACATCAGCCGCATAATGAATCATTTGGGGGGCGACCGCCAAAAGGGCAAGGGTCAACGGAGTCTGGCCATATCCACTCGTGGTTGACTCTGTATTTATAACATCTAGGTTAAATCCAGCCTTTAACTGGGATTCAATTTTTTCTAATGCCCCGTCTTCGGTCCATCGATTGATTAGTTCATATATGTTTTCGACTTTTTCAATCGGTTGAGGTGGGGGAAAATTGCGAGCAGAGAGACCTGGATCAGTAAGGTTTAGTGACATGGCAAAAAAGAATATACCTACAAGGAATAAGGCAGCCAATCCGAATAATATTTTTTTCATTTTACAAGCCTCAGTCCATTTACCTCTATAAATATAGAATTTTCTAAACATGAATCTTACATTAAACGTGTAACCAAATAACTAAAACGTTTTCTGATCTTTACCTTTCATTAAGACTCCGCTTGTTGGGGGCTTTTTTTATGAAGAGGAGGAGGGTTTTTTCCCAATCTTCCAGCTGTACTCAAACTGGTTGCGAAAGGCTTCTGTCAGCAACGCATTCTCGATCAAAATAGATCGAATCGGTAACTGTGCCAGAAGCATGAAAACGGTTTTGTCCCCATAGATATAGTAGGGAACCTGAGAGAATAACTCTTGAGGAACAATGCGATATAGTTCACGGTTCTGAAGAAAAAACTTTTCACCTTCACAGACAAGGCAGCGCGTGATAATTCCCAGCTTCTCGCGTTCTTCTACCCATCTCTTAATCAGCTTGATAGATTCACTATCGCGGGACCAATGTTTGTCATTGTCGACATTGGCGAGTAGAACTTCCCCTCCCCTTGGCAGAGTCCGTAAGATGTCGGCCTGAATTTTCTGAAGACCTTCTTTTCCGGTGAACGTCTTAAGCTCAAGTTTTTCATCCCGTTTTTCGAGTCCATGGAAACCTAGGAAAGCGACTCCCTCTTTTTCAAAAGCGCACTTGATGGCCAGAAGGGTTTCTTTGCGAGGGGTAACCTGTTCCAGCTCGATCTTGGCAACGGCACGCAAAGAAACACTGCTTGCCGCAGCGAGGTCTTTTTGACTCCAGCCCAGCAGTCCTCGGGCCGCTTTAATTTGGGGAATGGTAATCATTTTACGCTCCTTTTTGGCCATTAGTGCGTAAAAAGTGTACTAAAAATAGATTTAATTGACAACATCTTTTCATAAAAATTACCGTCTCAAGGAAGTTAGAAAACAAAAAAGAGAAGGTAGACGCTAATGAAAAACACTGTGCTGTCTGTTGTGATGTTGTCGGTGATGATGGTCGGAAGTTTTTCTTCTTATGCGGCAGAGGAAAAAGAAACGGCTTATGAACGCATTATGCGCACAGGAACTCTGCGCTGTGCTTATGTCGTCTGGCCTCCGTATTTACTGAAAGATCCTAATTCAGGAAAGTTTTCGGGCCTAATTTATGAGTATGTTTCAGCAATCGGTAGAGAGTTGGATATTAAAATCGAATGGGCCGAAGAAGTAGATTGGGGGACTTTCTATGCGGGGCTAGAATCCAATCGTTACGATATGATGTGTTCGGCTGTGTGGCAGTCGGGGCAGCGAGCTAAAATTGGACTTTTGAGTGATCCTCTTTATTTCAATGGAGTTTTTGCCTATGCGCGGGATGATGATCTACGTTTTAGCGGAAAAGTAAATCGTATCAATGCGCCGGATATAACCCTTGCAGTCACTGAAAATGATGTATCCCAGACGATAAAAAAACAAGTTTTTCCTGACGCTGTTGAACTTTCTCTTTTTGATTCACCTCAAATGTTTTTGAGCGTGATAACGAAAAAGGCAGACGTCGTGTTGACCAATATTGACGGAGCTGAAAGATTCAACGCAGGCTCTAAGAAGAAAATTAAAGAAGTTGGCGGAGGAAAGCCTGTCCGTTTGTTTGCCAACGTTTTCGCTATGAAGCGGGGGGAAAGCGATTTGAAAAACATGATTGATTCAACTGTTCAATCGCTTGAAGTATCAGGAGAAGTTAGGGCTATTATCAATCGATATGAAGCCTCGGGGATTTTCCCTCCTTCTCCTGCCTATGCATCTTCTCAGACAAAAAATTAGTTGGAAAAAACCTTGGCAATAGGCAGAGGGCGATGACGTTCAAAAGCATCAAGCATATTTACCACGCCCTGCATGACATTTCCCGATGGGTGAGTCCAGATGTGGTGATCGGCTTGAATGAATGTGGCGCCGGCACGGACAAAAGCTTCGCAGTTTTCCTGATCGAATTGACCTTCAATCGCGGCAGGATTTTCGCTCATGCTTGTCCACCAGTTGAGAAGGTTGAGTGATCCGTCTCCCCCCTTGGTGGCAAAGAAACTTACAAAGTCGAGTTCAAGGGCAAGCGCAGATTGTGCGGCGGTCTGGGTTGAGCAGTGGAGGCCAACAATTTTATCTTCGCTGAGAAGAGCCCGTGCTTCTGATGC
>JAGOQV010000063.1 GCA_018063145.1 Alphaproteobacteria bacterium | reverse complement strand
GAAGAAGTGTTATCCGTGTATTCCTTTAAGGCTGGATATTTTTCCTCTTTTTTCTTCATTTTTATTTCCCTGGTTTAACAAAACGGGTGATGTTGTCTTTTTTATTTGTTTTCATGCTCTCCAAAATATCCGCATAATCCTGCATCATCTTTTTACGTTCCAATAGATATTCGGCGCGGTTATAGGCAGAGCGGATTTTGTCGTCATCCTCATGCGATAATTGACGTTCAATAACATCGGGAGAGTAACTTTTTTCATTGAGTATGGTTGAAGCCAGAGAGCGGAACCCATGCCCTGACATTTTCTTGGCGTAACCCATGCGGCGAAGTGCCATAAGGATTGTTCCATTGCTAATATGTTTTGATTTGCTGGCTGGACTGTGAAAGATATGCTCTTTATCGCCTGTTAGCTTTTGCAATTCTTTCAGAACGTCTAAGGCCTGTCTGGATAACGGCACAACATGGGGGCGTTTCATCTTCATGCGTTCCTTTGGAATATGCCATTCCTCACGGTTCCAGTCGATTTCCTCCCAGCGTCCGCCTATCAATTCCCCTGTGCGGACAAAAGTTAGCATAATAAGCTGCATGGCATATTTGCTAAAATCAGGTTCGCGGTTTTCTATCTTTCTCAAAAGCTCCGGTACTTCTGGAACGGGAAGGCATGGATAGTGCTTTCCTTCCACGCTGGGGAGAATATCGCGTAAATCGGCGGCGGGGTTATGTTCGCAAAGGCCACGCTGGGCGGCATAGCGGAAAACTTGTGCTATAACTTGTTTCATACGCTTGGCGGTTTCGATTGTTCCCTTGTTGCCTATGCGCTCCACAACACGGACAACATCGGGAATGGTGATTTCTGTAATGGGCAAGGCCCCGATAGTAGGAAAGACGTGCTGTTTGAGCCGTTCAAGATTTTGTTTGGCGTATTTTTCATTCAACCCCTTGCTTTTTGTCTCCATCCACATAAGGGCAATTCGCTCAAAAGTATTGCTTCCCTCCATTGCGCGGCGGAGTTTTTGGGCTTTTTTATGTAGGGTGGGGTGCTTTCCGGTTTCCAATATGGCTCTGGCATCATCCCTTAATCGTCTAGCTTGAGCCAGTGATACGGCGGGATATTTGCCAAGGGCGGTCATTTGGGCTTTGCCAAAGTGGTAAAAGCGGTATCTCCAGAGCTTGCTACCCGTTGGGGTGATTTCCAGACATAGGCCGTTGCTATCGGCTACGCGGTACAACTTGGCGCGGGGCTTGAGATTCTTGATGGCAAGCTCGGTTAAAGGCATCTTCTAACCTTTCTACTCACCAGTCTACTCGCAATTATTCTGGATTGCAATAAATCTATCTGGAAAGCTCTGGATAAGAAAAACCAGCTTTTCCTTGTGGTCTAGCGGGGTGTCTGGATTTTGCTGGATGGTAAAAAACAGGGAAATGGCGGAACGGGAGGGATTCGAACCCTCGGTACCACTTGCGTAGTACGACGGTTTAGCAAACCGTTGCCTTAAGCCTCTCGGCCACCGTTCCTTACCAAACCTCTTTCGAGACAGTCTTTGTAAGGTTTATGACCTTAAAAATCAATCCCGAAATGCCCCAAATCCCCACATTGCCAAAAACCAAGGAAAACCAACGATCTTTGGCGAAATATACGACAAATCCGCTTGTCTCTTCCCGTTAAATTTGGCCGTTTTTCTCAAACTCGGGATGGTAAAGAATTTCTTTGAGGTCCTCGCGAGTCCCGAAAGAATAAAGAACCCACCCCAATTCGTAACTGCGGCATTCGCGGCGAAGAGTCAAATCGGCCACGGGGGCATATCCATTATTTTTTGTCCGAAGTGCATGAAGGATAGCGCGGATAACCCGCTTTCTCTTGCTGCACAATTCCCCATCCCTGATGACCGAACGATAGATCATACCAAGTTCGGGCCGCATCATGCTTTGCCCCAGTTGGTTTTGTCCGAAAATCCAATTGAATCCTTTTATAAGAGACTCTCTTGCTCCGGCCACACCGCGCCGCTCAGCAAAACGAAGGAACAATGCCGCCATCCCGTCTTGGTGTACCGAATAAACTTCGTAGGTATCCGCAACAATTCCTTTGGGGACGAAATAGAACCAAGGCCATTCACCGTTTGGCCCTTGAAGAGACATCAATTTACGCACAGCGCGATCCGCGACATCTAGGGCGCGATGGTTGCGGAAAAGCTCTCCGTAATGATAACACGCTGTGGTTAAATAGGTTTGCGTGGCAAAGGATGCAAAGTTACGACGGAACCCATAAGGCTGGTCAAAAAACAATCCGCTTCGGCAAGAAAAATTATTCATGACCAAGGCGAAAAAGTCATGAATGGTTTCATCAAAACCTGTGTATCCGGCTTTCTTTTGCTCGCACATTCCGATCAGAATAATTCCGGCATCCTGTGCCCGAAAATTTTTCCATTTTTCCCGATCTGTGACAAAATTTCTGATCCGCGAGAACGTCTCTGATTCCAACACAACTCCGAGTTCCGCCGAAGCCCACAAGGCCATCCCATAGGCGTAAACCGACACAGGGAGTTCCAACATCCGCCGCGCATTATGCTGAAGCAAGGCCGGAAGGTCATACTCCCCTTCCCACGCGTCACGCCCCAAAGACGCAAGACCTAGAATAACATTGAGTGAATAAAAAACATCCTGCCGCGGCAAGGATTCATTGGGAGATTCACGGCCATCAAGATGATAGATGTGGGACCACGATTGCTGATCTTCCTGATAGCAATGAGCCAAACCCCTTTGAATGTATGTGACCAGTGGCGGTAGCACAGTTTTTCTCCCCTTCTCTCTGCCTTATGGTGATGGTGAGAAAGAAAGAGAGCCACGCGTATCAATCACCTTCTTGCCGCTCAGCGAAGCAGAAGGAATTTTCTTGAACGCATCGTGCGCCGTCAAATGAACCACAATATCAGCCTGACCCAGCCCCTCTTCCAGAGGAACCAGATGATATTTAGAACTGCTCGCCATAAAGGGCTCAACCACCATCACCTTGCCCAGTTGGGCCGCGATGAGTTTGTCTGCCACGGTGACCGAAGGGGACTCGCGAAAGTCATCCACGTTTTCTTTGTAGGCCAAACCGAGTAAGCAAATCGTTGGATTTGCAAGTCCTTCAGCCGCCTTCTTGACCTGCGCCACAACCCAGTCTGGCTTGCCGTCATTGACGTTTCGTGCGGTCCGCATAAGGGGTGTTTGCTCTGGGGCGGCATCAATAATGAACCACGGGTCCACAGCAATACAGTGCCCCCCTACTCCCGGACCAGGCTGCAAAATATTCACGCGGGGGTGGTGATTGGCCAGTTTGATAACCTCCCAAACATTTAACCCCATCGCATCGCACGCCAAAGAAAGCTCATTGGCAAAAGCAATCTGGACATCGCGGGATGCATTCTCAACCAACTTGACCATCTCGGCCGTTGCCGCATCGGTTTCGAGCAACTCGCCCTTGACCATGCGCTTGTAGAATGCAACTCCGCGCTTGGTCGCGCTTGGGCTTAACCCTCCCACAGCGCGATCATTGTGAATCATTTCGTGCATAGTCTTCCCGGGGATAGCCCGTTCAGGGCAATAAACATACTCAAGTTTCCCCGAAAGATCAGGCCGCTTTTTTTCAATGACGGCCTTCACATTATGCTCGGTTGCCCCGACGGGCGATGTTGATTGCAAGATAACCAAGTCTCCGGCTTCAATGACTTCGGCGACCGCCAGAGCTGCGGATTCTACCATCGCCATATCGGGGCGGTGGGTATGATGATCGACAGGTGTCGGGACAGCAATCATGAAAATATGAGAAGGCTCAGGCTTCACAGCAGCCCGCAACTGACCACTGGCCACAACGGGGGCAACTTTTTCAGGTAACCCGGGCTCTTCGATGTGAACCCGTCCGGCGTTGACGGTTGCCACAATATCGGGGCGAATATCAACACCCAAGACACGAAAGCCAGTTTCCGCCGAAACCACGGCCATCGGCAGTCCAATATAACCAAGCCCCATAATCGTCAGGTCGTATTTCATTTTTTCTTTCCGTATTTATTTTCCGAAACGTTATAAACCAATCTGCTCCCAAAAGTCAGCAAAAAATTACTTAACCAAAACTCTTTCGATTCCTTGGCGATAAGTGCTTAGAATATATGGTTTTTGTAATTTTTGAAGCCCTCCATCCCTCTGCAGACGGGCAATTCCCTGTTTGAGATCAGCCTCATGGGTCAAAAGATGACGCAGCCCCGCCGCAATATCCGCCACGGAATCAGGATCACAAGCATAACCAATGTCTTGAGGGTTAAAATAACCGTCAATTGAGCGGCCTTTGGAATAAAGAACTGGCACACCGCTAAACAAGGCTTCGGCAAAGACCAAGCCATAAGTCTCGCGCAGTGTCGGCATGGCAAAGGCGGCATAGTTCTTGATAAGAAGGGGAAGAGTCTGGTTGGGGATGGGCCCTAACAAATTCACCCGTCCAGTCGGATCGAAACGAGCGAGGATGTTTGAAACCTTGGCAACAGACTCCGCCGCTCCTGCCCCGCAAATATCTAGGGACACATCGGGAAAGTCTGGGGCAATCAAAGCGAGAGCCCGCACGAGTCCTTTGAGGTTTTTCAGCTCCCATAAATCGAGATTAAACACACTCAGCAAGCGGTTATTTTCCACTGGCACAGCCGCCGAAACCCCTTCGATTTCAGGAACGACAGGAAGAACGGAGACTTTGTTCCGGTCAAGGCCAATCAAGTCTTCGAACGGTGCCACAGCCCACGGCGCGAAAGGAAACACCAAAGCGACTTCTTTGGCCATTTGACGATACCGTCCGCGCAAAGAAGGTTTGTTTTTCAAGATCCTGACATCGGAATTTCCCTGAATGTCACAAATGAACGGGCAAGAAAACGCTTGCGCCACCTGCTGGGCGACCAGCCCTTCGACCGTAAATTTGTGTCCCTCAACGAGATGGGGAACAATGCCTTTGCTTTTCAGATCGGCAATAATCCAATCGGCCACATCACGAAGCCGCGCTTCCCAGAAAATCCCCTTTGGCAGAGCTCCATAGGCAAGGGCTATGCGGTCCGCCCCAAAGGGCAAAGCGGCCATCCCGCCAAAAGCGGTATAGCGATTGAGCGAATAGACAACATGACGAAACTCGGGCGTTCCCTCAACGAGATTGAGGATGGCCTTTGTTTTCCGGCTCTGCATCGGGTCCGGATAATCGCTGCTGATGTGGATAATAACTGGTTTCATTTTTTTCATTAAACTTTAGAGAGAGAACGGTAGCAAGAGCAAAGGTTGAGATAGCTACGGTCCCGCCAAAAGCCACAGCTTCAGTAAGACCACCAACCATAAGGAAACACAAAAATGCAATATTAAGCTGGTCTTTTTGTTTAAGTGCGTAATACAGTTTAATTAAAAGCATCGTCGTAAAAAAGAAAAGCCCCACAATTCCGCTAACAAGCAGAACCTGCAAAAAGGCGTTGTGCGCTTGTGTTACAGGGAATCCAATAACATCACTTTTGGCTGGAAGAACAAAAGTCCCACTTCCATAACCATAACCGAGAAGCGGGCGTTCCGCAGCCAAATCCAACACTGTTGACCAGATAATTGTCCGGTTTGTCGCTGATGTAATTTCGCTCGCATTCCCCGACCTTGCCAACATGGCAAAAATTTCATTAATGTCCACAATACTGAGAAAAACAATCCCCGAACAGACTCCTAAAAACACAGTGGCAAGTTTGGTAGGAGACAAACGAACAAAGCCCGCAAGGGTGATCGCCAAGATCAAAGCGGCAAGAGATGTTCTACTATTACTCAAGAACAACGCTGCAGAGTTAATACCCACCAAAGGCCAATAATAGGCTGGTACCTTTTGGGGGAAATATCGATGGTAATAGTAAAGAGCCAGAAGGCAAAATGCGGCAATATAACCTGCCGAGTTGGGGGATCCCGCAATGCCAGACATACGAGAACCTACAATAATTTCTCCCCCAGAGTAAACCTTCATATGAGAGAAATCGGGGATGGCGTAATAGACAATCAGAGATAAAAAAGACACAAGGGAAGACCCCAAGATAATATTTCTAAGAATTTCGCGGTTGCTCAAAATAGCCGAGGATAAAAAGAATAGAGAAAAAATAGCAATCATAGAAAAAGCAGCCGCTAAAGCGTAGGGAATATTCGGCGCATAAAGACACGAGACGAGAACAACCACCAACATTAGAACTTCAGAACATTTATCTACCCTAAATAGGCTTTTTGCCCAAAGGCGAATAAAGTACATAGAAAAAATAAAAGTTGCTGCCCACAATCCCATTTTGACAATAATTTGGAAATCAATTGATTTGTCTGTGAAGCTACGCTGCCGAAAAATGGATTCCGCAACAAATGTATTCAAAAACAACAACCACTGAGCCCAGTAGGCAACTCGTTCCTTTGTCAGCATTGGGTTTTCAGGCGATGAAGCCCCTCACCAATTGTTAAAACTGGAATATTCAAATCGTTACACAGCTTCACCGCCGAGTGAAGCATTTCCGGAGTTGTGCCATAAGCCGAAGGCGTGTCCGAAACATCATGCGTATAAAGGATGAGCCAACCGCCCTTTTGCGCCACATCGTGGATTATATCCTGAACTGGCCCCTGTGTCGCCCCATAAAGAGGGACCGCCTTCAAACAATGGGCATCTCCCGCTTCTCGGTTGATGCCGCGCAAGACGCTGCGGGCGCTTTGGTAATCTTGCCGCAAGACCCGTTTGACGGCGGGAGCCATTTCCCCTTGTGGGTAGGCAAAGTGTTTTAGGGCCAATCCGTTGTGAGCAGCCATTTTACGATTGGTCTGGCAAGAATCGCGAACCGCAAGGGCCGGAGTCATGGAACAATCAATATGGTCATAGGTATGACACCCTATTTCGTGGCCGCGCTGGGCCAGAGCCAAAACATCGGGAAGTTCGGCAATTTTTCCACTGACACTCTCTTTTCCCAACAAAGAAAAACAAGTGTAAAAAATCCCCCGCGCCCCGCAAGATTCCAAAATCTCTGCACCGCGCAAAGCCGTTTGGGGAAAATCATCAAAACAAAAACTCACTCCGCGAAAACGGGGGGGAATCGCCAAAGGTGTTTTATAAAAGAGTTGCGCCGCGACCCGCCGGATTTTGCGCAAGACCCGCACAGGCAGGCTGGAGGCAACATATTCCAATTTTTGCGGCGATTTCATCTTACTTCGCCCCTTTTTTCAAACGGCGCAAAGCCTCAACACCCTTGATCGCCAAACGGTTTGCCGCATTGTCGCCGATTTCATAGGCCGGCAGCAATGTTACCTCCCGCCCGTTTTTTCCGGCCAGACCGAACTTGAAACGGGTCACACTGGGGTTGCCTTCTGCATCGATCCCGCCAAGATCATAGGTTTTGGCCCCGTGTTCCTTGAGCCATTTCACCATTTCCCATTGCAAAAGATAGGACCCATTGGCTCCGGTGGGTTGATCTCCGCTTGCGCCGAACAGATAAATCGGGGTTCCAAAGGGAGAAAGAATTGTCGCGTTGATCGGGCGGCCTTCATACAGACATACCCAGATTCTCATTTTCTCGCTCTCACCAAGGAACGGCTGCATCTTGATAAATTCGTGATAATCCGCCCCGGGGGTGAATTTTTTTCGTGCCAGCATTTCTTCGTAGAGCGTTGTGAAAATCGCCAGCAAGTCTGGACTGGTTCCGGAGCGAATTTCAAGCCCCGACCGCTCGGCTTTGGACAGGCTGGACCGCCATGTTTTTTCAAGCCCAGCGCGGAGATCGTCCAGCGAGGGGGCAAGGTCAAGCAACAGAGTCCACAATTGGGAAATATGAGGATTGGCGACAAAGCCCATCTTTTCTAAAATTGTTTGGGCCTGTTGTTTGTCCGCTTCGCCCAGCAAGGGCGGGGAAAGACGCAAGACGGCCTTGCGCCGGATTGAAAACTCGTTGCGCAGAGCATGGGTCATGGCCGAGAAAATCTCAGGGTCAAAATTTTGACCGTGGCGCAAAGTCAATGGCCCCCGTGGAGAATACGCAATGCCGCCAAAGGGAAGGGCCGGCAAGGTGCGAAGAACAATCTGCGCCGCTCCCAAAATCTCACTCCCCTGTTTGAGGACCAAACGGTGAATATGCGGCTCTCCCCATCTAATCGTGGCATATGGGGCGGTTTGATAGATCGTGGCATCTTCAAAACCCGCGATAGAGTCAAGCCATTCTGCCGCCGAAACTGGGACCAATTGGAAACACGCGCTCATGATGATTTTCCGCAGGTACGGAGAAATTTTTTGGCCATGCTTGCAAGATCCCGTAAAAAATATTTCAGCACCACGCGCCCAGAGCGCAGAGCCTTCCACGCATCCGTCCACCGCCCACCCACGAGGTTCTCGGCAGCTTCGCGGGCCAATATGCGCCGACGATTATATTCGACCAGTATTTTCAAAGCGGCACCGTCTGCGGCGGAAAGCCGCGTCCAAGCCGTCTCCATCAAGTCGGTAAAGGCGCGATCAAAGCTGCGCATTTTATCAAGACCAAACCCATAGGACAAAGACCCAACGCGCCGCCGATACAGATAATAAGCCTCAGGCAATAACACAGCCTTGGCTCCATAGGACAGAAGAGTCAAAATCAGCAAACTATCTTCCGACAAGCGGAGTGCTGGGTTATAGCGGATATGATGTTTGTGAAGCAATTCAACGCGGAGAAGAGGTTTCAAAAATCCTAGGCTCGGCACACGGCTTCCGCGCAAATGGGATAAGGCATAGGCCGCCATGGGCAGCGGGCCGAAAACATCAAGCCGAGGAGATACATAAAAGAAACTTTTATCCTGCTCCAATTCACCTTCGCGCAGCCATGAAATATTATCAAAGACAATATCCATGCCTTGTTT